>NZ_CATQFV010000027.1:0-264439 GCF_958267435.1 Neisseria benedictiae | reverse complement strand
GCCTTGGACGCTGCCGGCGAGCCAAGCCGTATCGGCGGGCGCGGACGTGGTGTATCAACTGATTGATACGCCCAAAGGCAAATTGGTATTGGCGAAAGATTTGGCAGAAGACGCTTTGAAACGCTACGGCTTTTCAGACGGCATCGCCATCCTTGCCGAAACCACCGGCGACAAGCTGGAAAACCTACACATGAATCATCCGTTCCTAGAACGCGATATTCCCATGCTCAACGGCGACCACGTTACCACCGATGCCGGTACCGGCTTGGTACACACCGCCCCCGCGCACGGTTTGGAAGACTACGCCGTCTGCAATAAATACGGCATCGAGCTTTACAACCCTGTCAACGCCGAAGGCAAATACATCAGCGAAACGCCGCGCGTTGCCGGTATGCGCGTTTGGGAAGCCAATCCCGTTATCCTGCAATGGTTGGAAGAAACCGGCAACCTTTTGGCAAGCAGTAAAATCGAACACAGCTACGCGCACTGCTGGCGGCACAAAACGCCGCTGATTTACCGCGCGACCGGACAATGGTTTATCGGTATGGACAAAGCCGGTGCCGACGGCAAAACCCTGCGCGACAAAGCCATCAAGGCCGTGGACGATACCGAGTTTTTCCCGTCTTGGGGTCGCGCTCGCCTCGAAGCCATGATTGAAGGCCGTCCTGACTGGGTGGTTTCACGCCAACGCTATTGGGGCACTCCGATGACTTTCTTTGTTCACAAAGAAACCGGTGAGCTGCATCCGAACTCTGCCGAGTTGTTGGAAAAAGTTGCCCAAAAAATCGAAGAAAAAGGCATCGAAGCATGGTTCTCTCTTGATAAGAGCGAACTCTTGAGCGCGGAAGATTGCGAAAATTACGACAAACTTTCCGATACCATGGACGTATGGTTCGACTCAGGCTCAACCCATTATTCCGTCTTGAAACAGCGCGAAGAATTAGACTGGCCTGCCGACCTCTACCTCGAAGGCAGCGACCAACACCGCGGCTGGTTCCAATCCTCTATGTTGACCGGTTGCGCCTCATCCATGGGTCGCGCGCCATACAAACAGCTTCTGACCCACGGTTTCGTGGTTGACCAAAACGGCCGCAAAATGTCGAAATCCATCGGCAACGTCGTCGCGCCGCAAGAAGTCTATAACGAATTCGGCGCAGACATCCTGCGCCTGTGGGCGGCATCCACCGATTACAGCGGCGAATTGGCGATTTCCAAAGAAATCCTCAAGCGCGTAACCGAAAGCTACCGCCGCATCCGCAACACCTTGAGCTTCCTGTTTGCCAACTTGAGCGACTTCAATCCTATTGAAGATGCCGTGCAACAGGCAGACATGGTGGAAATCGACCGCTACGCCGTGGTATTGGCACGTCAGCTGCAAGAGCGTCTGGCAGGCGATTACTATCCGCGCTATGCTTTCCACTTTGCCGTAAAAGACATTGTTTCTTTCTGCTCGGAAGACTTGGGCGCGTTCTACCTCGATATCCTGAAAGACCGCCTCTACACCACCAAAGCAGACAGCCGCGCCCGACGCAGCGCGCAAACTGCCCTGTATCACATCACGCGCAGTTTGGTTCTGCTGATTGCTCCGATTTTGTGCTTCACCGGCGAGGAAGCATGGGACATCATTGGTGGCGGCGAAGAAGACAGCGTCCTCTTCCACACTTGGCACGAGTTCCCGACCATCAACGAAAAAGCCGAAGCCGAATTGGTGAAAAAATGGACGGCAGTCCGCAAAGTGCGCGAAGCCGTAACCGCCGCCATCGAGCCTTTGCGCGCCGACAAAACCGTCGGTTCGTCCTTGCAGGCGGAAGCCGAAATCACCGCGCCGGAAGAAATGGCCGGCTACCTGAACGCTTTGGGTGAAGAATTGCGCTTTGCCCTGCTGGTGTCTAAAGCTGAAGTTAAAACCGGCGACGCGCTTGCCGTAACCGCCAAAGCCAGCGGCGGCGAAAAATGCGAACGCTGCTGGCACTACACCCGCGATGTGGGCGCGGTTGCAGGCTATGAAACCGTCTGCAAACGCTGTGCGGAGAATGTCGGAGGAGAAGGCGAAACGCGCCATTACGCCTGATAAAGTTTGAGCAAATGCTGTCTGAAACCGCCAAACAGCATTTCAGACGGCATTTTTTGCGCCGCGATTTGTCTTCATAATGGCGGAGGGGTTTCAAGATTACGGTGTTGTCGGGAATGATGGAAAATGGTGGGAATTGTGTAAAAAATGCCGTCTGAAACCGTTGGAAGCATCGGAAACGTTGGAATCGATGAATCGGTGGGCTGAACCCACCCTACAGCCACGCCACAGTTTACCTTGCAGCCAACCCTGCGGCGTACTCAAACCAACACAGAAACTTATATGCCGTCATTCCCGCGTAGGCGGGAATCCAGACTTGTCCGCACGGAAAATTATCGGATAAAACGGTTTCTTTAGATTCCGCATCCTAGATTCCCGCCTGCGCGGGAATGACGGGTTTCGAGATTACGGTGTTGTCGGGAATGACAGGAAATGGCGGGAATTGTGTAAAAAATGCCGTCTGAAACCGTTGGAAGCATCGGAAGCGTTGGAGTCGATGAATCGGTGGGCTTCAGTCCGCCATTTCCATCAATCCAACATTTCTACCGTTTTCATTGAATCCATCGAATCCGCCACTTTCGACGACTCAGTCCTACGCAACTGAACCCGTCATTCCCACGAAAGTGGGAATCTAGAACGCGGGGTTTGGGCAACTGTTTTTATCCGATAAGTTTCTGTGCGGACAGGTCTGGATTCCCGCCTGCGCGGGAATGACGGGTTTCAAGATTACGGTGTTGTCGGGAATGACGGTTCGGGCATTTCCCTGCGCCCGCCCCGCGCCTGTAAACGGCGAGTGCATCAAAAATACCGTCTGAAGGTTCAGACGGCATCGGTATCGGGAATCAGCGAGCCGTAGGGTGTGCTTCAGTCCGCCATTTCTATCAATCCAACATTTCTACCGTTTTCATTGAATCCATTGAATCCGTCCCTTTCGACAATCCAGCCCTACGCAACTGAACCGTCATTCCCACGGAAGTGGGAATCTAGAACGCGGGGTTTGGGCAACTGTTTTTATCCGATAAGTTTCTGTGCGGACAGGTCTGGATTCCCGCCTGCGCGGGAATGACGGATTTTGAGATTACGGTGTTGTCGGGAATGACGGTTCGGGTATTTCACTACGCCTGTCCTGCGCCTGTAAACGGCAAGTGCATCAAAAATGCCGTCTGAAGGTTCAGACGGCATCGGTGTCGGGGAATCAGAAGCGGTAGCGCACGCCCAATGAGGCTTCGTGGGTTTTGAAGCGGGTGTTTTCCAGGTGTCCCCAGTAGTGGTAGCGGTATCCGGTGTCCAAGGTCAGGTTGGGCGTGATGTCGATGCCTACACCTGCCACCGCGCCGAAGCCCACGCGGCGGATGCTGTGGCTTTCGTGTAAGGGCGGATGGACATTGGTCGGTCCCCGTTTGATATTGTTAACGGTAATAGTTTGCTGGTCTTCCACAGCAATGCTGTGTCTGATTTTGCCCAAACCAACCCGTATGCCGGCATAGGGTTTGAAGCGGGTGCCGGTATCGAAATCGTAGATGGCGGAGATGCCGTAGTTGGATTCGGCTTTGAATGTGCCTTTGTCGGTGTGATCCGCTTCTAGTTTGGCGGTAACAGATGGAGTAGGATTTTTTGTTTGTTCCAAATGAATATGCTTGCTGTGTTTCCACTTATTATAGCGGGCGTAATCGAGGGCGATGCGCCAGTTGCCGAAATCGTAGCCGACGGAAAGGCGTGGGTGGGTGGAATGGGTTTTGATGTCGCGGTAGTCGTCGAAGACTTTGGCATTGTCGCTAGGATAATCGTGGGTAATGTGTTCGTAGGCGTAGGCTAAATCTGCCTGTACATACGGGCCGCGGCCATTGTCTTCACTTGCCGCCTGCGCTGCGGAAGAGAAGAGAAGAGAAGAGAAGAGAAGAGAAGAGAAGAGAAGAGTTTTTTTGGGGGCTGGATTCATTTTCGGCTCCGTATTCGGTTTAACTGATTAAAAGAGAACGATTTTCACTGATGGTTCAAGGGCGGATTGTATCGGGTTTGGGGCGATGTTTCAACACATAGGACCGCGCCTGATGCGCGCTTTATGCGTTTGGTGCGTTCGGCGGCGGGAAATTTGCCTGCTTTTTCCGCGTCGGGCGGGAATCTAGAACGTGGAATCTAAGAAACCGTTTTATCCGATAAGTTTCCGTGCCAAAGGGTCTGGATTCCCGCCTGCGCGGGAATGACGGTTCAGTTGCATAGGGTCGGATTGCCGAAAGGGGAGGATCCGATGGATTCGATGAAAACGGTAGAAATGTGGGATTGATGGAAACGGCGGGCTGAAGCCCCTGCGGTTACTGTCAGGTTTCGGTTATGTTGGAATTTCGGGAAACTTATGAATCGTCATTCCCGCGCAGGCGGGAATCTAGTCTGTTCGGTTTCAGTTATTTCCGATAAATTTCTGCTGCTTTTTATTTCTAGATTCCCACTTCCGTGGGAATGACGGCGGAGGGGATAAGTTCTTGCAATCTAAAATTTCGTCATTTCTATAAAATAGCAACCCGAAACAGCAACCCGAAACAGCAACCCGAAACAGCAACCTGAAACCCCGTCATTCCCGCGCAGGCGGGAATCTAGTCTGTTCGGTTTCAGTTATTTCCGATAAATTTCTGCTGCTTTTTATTTCTAGATTCCCACTTTCGTGGGAATGACGGTTCAGTTGCTGCGGTTACTGTCAGGTTTCGGTTATGTTGGAATTTCGGGAAACTTATGAATTGTCATTCCCGCGCAGGCGGGAATCTAGTCTGTTCGGTTTCAGTTATTTCCGATAAATTCCTGCTGCTTTTTATTTCTAGATTCCCACTTTTGTGGGAATGACGGCGGGGCGGATAAATCCTTGCAATCTAAAATCTCGGCATTTCCAATAAATTTCATATTTTTCATTTCATTATTCTCAATCACTTATTGCCCGAAGGCCGGTTTGTATCAGCCGGTAAAAATCCGTCTCTTAATCGGCTGGCGGTTTTGCCCGATTTTTTTGGGCGCATTAAGCGTTTCAGACGGCATTTGCCGTTTCGGGTACAGGCAGGAGGTTTTCGGGTAAAATGGCACTCTTTTATCCGGTTGTTGAAAAATATGTCTTCATCTGTTTCAAGTAAAACGCGCTATTGGGTATTGGCATTTGCCGCCATCGTGCTGGACCAGTGGTCGAAGTGGGCGGTGCTGTCGTCGTTTCAGTATCAGGAACGCGTCAATGTCATTCCTTCGTTTTTCGATCTGACCTTGGTGTACAACCCGGGCGCGGCGTTCAGCTTCCTTGCCGATCAGGGCGGCTGGCAGAAATACTTTTTTTTGGTGCTGGCGGTGGCGGTGAGCGCGTATTTGGTACGCGCTATCTTGCGCGACGAGTTTGTAACCCTCGGCAAAATCGGGGCAGCAATGATTATCGGCGGTGCGTTGGGCAATGTCATCGATCGCCTGATACACGGTCATGTCGTCGATTTCTTATTGTTTTATTGGCAAAATTGGTTTTATCCCGCCTTTAATATTGCCGACAGTTTTATCTGCGTCGGTGCGGTGTTGGCAGTGCTTGACAATATCGTCCATCGCAAAGATAGCAAAAAAACGTGAATGCCGTCTGAACACGGAATGCAAAACTTATGAACGGAAAAACCATCATCCTTGCCAATCCGCGCGGCTTCTGCGCCGGTGTGGATCGGGCAATCAGTATTGTCGAACGTGCTTTGGAAGAATTCGGCGCGCCGATTTATGTGCGTCATGAAGTCGTCCATAACAAGTTCGTCGTCGATAACCTGCGCGAAAAAGGTGCGGTGTTTGTCGACGATTTGGCGGAAGTGCCTCAGGGCGCGACGCTGATTTATTCGGCACACGGCGTATCGAAGGCAGTGCAGCAGGAAGCGGCGGAACGTGGTTTCCGGGTATTTGATGCGACTTGCCCGCTGGTGACGAAAGTGCATAAGGAAGTTGCCCGCCTCGATGCCCTGGACTGCGAAATCATCATGATCGGGCATAAAGGTCATGTCGAGGTCGAAGGAACGATGGGGCAGCTCGAACCCGGGAAAATGCTTCTGGTGGAAACAGTCGGAGATGTTGCCAAACTCGAAGTCAGAAACCCCGACAAACTCGCCTATGTCAGCCAGACCACGCTCTCGGTCGATGAAACCAAAGACATCATTGCCGCGCTGAACGCGCGCTTCCCCAATATCCGCAATCCGCGTAAAGAAGATATCTGCTATGCGACAACCAACCGGCAAACTGCCGTCAAAGAGTTGGCGGAACAGTGCGACATTGTCATCGTGGTCGGTTCCCCCAATTCGTCCAACAGCAACCGCCTGCGCGAAGTGGCGGCATTGCACGGAATCGATGCGTATATGGTGGATAATGCAGGCTACCTGCAACGCGCATGGTTTGAGGGAAAACACAAAGTCGGCGTAACGGCAGGCGCGTCCGCGCCCGAAGTGTTGGTGCAGGAAGTACTGGCAACCATACGCGGGTGGGGGCATGAAACCGTACGCGAAGGGGAGGGTGCGGAAGAAAGCATCGTGTTCGTCCTGCCCAAAGAGCTACGCCGCGAGGGCGAAACCAAACCCGATTTGTGCAAACGTTGAGCAAGCGTTGAATGTTTGGGCAATACAAATGCCGTCTGAACAGGCTTCAGACGGCATTTTTGCCGCGTGCCGGATGCGGAAACCGATCAGGCGTAATGCTGTGCAAGAAAACCGGGCAGTTCGGACAAGTCTTCCAATACGGCGAGATGCGGTGCGCTAAGGAGCTGTTCGCGCGAATGTGCGCCGGTGGCAACACCGACTGCTGCCGCCCCCGCGTTTGCCGCCATATGCAGGTCGTGCGCCGTATCGCCGACGACCAATGCTTCTTTCGGGTCGAGTCCCAGTTCGCCGCAGAGTCCGAATACCATTTCAGGCGAGGGTTTGGAGGGATATTCCCCCGCGCAGGCGGTGGCGAGCCAATAGCCGCCGGTGGCGGTTTGGCTGATGGCGTTGTCCAAACCCGCCCGCCCTTTGCCCGTGGCGACGGCAAGCCAGTATCCTTGTGCTTTGAGCTTGTCCAGACAGGGCAGGGCATCGGGAAATAAGGACATATTGCGGTTGTTGGGATTGAGGTAATGCGCGGAATAGGTGCGTGCGATGTCGGCAACGGCGGTTTCAGACGGCATTTCGAGCAGGGCGCGGATGATGGCGGGCAGGCTGTAGCCGATCAGACTGCGTACGCGCTCCGCTTCGGGCGGCGGAAAACCGCATTCGGCGAAGCTGCGGCGCATGGTGTCGATGATGGGTTGGGTTGTATCGGCAAGCGTGCCGTCCCAGTCGAAGATGATGAGTTTGGGCGGGGTCATAGCAGGTTGGTTGCAGTAAAAAAGCAGATTTTATGCGGAAAACGCAGACGTGTCGCATTTTCGACAAAATTTGTCGGCTGCGCGATATTTTTTTCCGAACAAGCCGCGTTGTGCTTTATTAAAATAGAACCATTATCATTTATGTGACTGGGACAGTTTATGTCAGTTTTCCGCATCAATATGACCGCCGCCACGGTTTTGGCAGCACTTTCGTCTTCGGTTTTTGCCGCACAAACGGCAGATTTGGAAACCGTCCACATCAAAGGGCAGCGTTCTTACAACGCGATTGCCACCGAGAAAAACGGCGATTACAGCTCGTTTGCCGCCACCGTCGGTACAAAAATCCCCGCTTCTTTGCGCGAAATTCCGCAATCCGTCAGTATCATCACCAACCAGCAGGTCAAAGACCGCAATGTTGACACCTTCGACCAACTGGCACGCAAAACGCCCGGCCTGCGCGTGTTGAGCAACGACGACGGACGCTCTTCGGTTTACGCGCGCGGTTACGAATACAGCGAATACAACATCGACGGTCTGCCTGCGCAGATGCAGAGTATCAACGGCACGCTGCCCAATCTGTTTGCCTTCGACCGCGTGGAAGTGATGCGTGGGCCGAGCGGACTGTTCGACAGCAGCGGTGAGATGGGTGGCATCGTGAATCTGGTGCGCAAACGCCCGACCAAAGCGTTCCAAGGTCATGCTGCAGCGGGATTCGGTACGCACAAGCAATATAAAGCCGAGGCGGACGTATCGGGCAGCCTCAATTCAGACGGCAGCGTGCGCGGCCGCGTGATGGCGCAGACCGTCGGCGCGTCTCCGCGTCCTGCCGAGAAAAATAACCACCATGAAACCTTCTACGCGGCGGCGGATTGGGACATCAACCCCGATACGGTTTTGGGCGCGGGCTATCTTTACCAGCAACGCCACCTCGCGCCGTACAACGGCTTGCCTGCCAATGCCGACGGCAAATTACCGTCCCTGCCGCAACACGCATTTGTCGGCGCGGATTGGAACAAATTTAAAATGCACAGCCACGACGTGTTCGCCGATTTGAAACATTACTTCGGCAACGGCGGTTACGGCAAAGTCGGTATGCGCTATTCCGACCGGAAAGCCGATTCCAATTACACGTTTGCGGGCAGCAAACTCAACAATGCCGGACAAGCCAACGTGGCGGGTTTGGGTACGGACATCAAACAAAAGGCGTTCGCGGTTGACGCAAGCTACAGCCGGCCGTTTGCCTTGGGCAACACCGCCAACGAATTTGTGATTGGTGCGGATTACAACCGTTTCCGCAGCACCAACGAAAAAGGAAGTAGTTCGACTGTTGCAAGCAATATCGCCTTGGGCGATTTCCGCTCCGCCTCCTATGTTGATTTGATACAAAATGCCCGTGCCGGCGCGCACGGCTACAAGCATACCCTTGACACCGAGAACCTTGATAAATTCGGCGTTTACGGCAAATCCACCTTCCATCCTGCCGACGGGCTGTCGCTCATCGGCGGCGGACGTTTGGGACACTACAAAATCGAGTCGGGCGACGGCAAAACCCTGCATAAAGCCTCAAGAACCAAGTTCACCGGCTACGCAGGCGCGGTTTACGATATAGACGGCAGCAACAGCCTGTACGCCAGCTTCTCCCAACTCTACACGCCGCAAACCAGCATCGGCACAGACGGCAAGCTGCTCAAACCGCGCCAAGGCAACCAGTTTGAAGTCGGCTACAAAGGCAGCTACATGGACGACCGCCTCAATACCCGAGTTTCGTTCTACCGCATGAAGGATAAAAACGCCGCCGCACCGTTGAACCCGAAAGACCGCAACACCCGTTACGCCGCATTGGGCGAGCGCGTGATGGAAGGCGTTGAGACCGAAATCAGCGGCGCGGTTACACCGAAATGGCAAATCCATGCAGGTTACAGCTATCTGCACAGCCAAATCAAAACCGCCTCCAATTCGCGCGACGACGGCATCTTCCTGCTGATGCCCAAACACAGCGCAAACCTGTGGACGACTTACCAAGTTACGTCCGGGCTGACCATCGGCGGCGGCGTGAACGCGATGAGCGGCATTACTTCATCTGCAGGGATGCATGCAGGCGGTTATGCCACCTTCGATGCGATGGCGGTATACCGCTTCACACCCAAGCTGAAGCTCCAGGTCAACGCCGACAACATCTTCAACCGCCATTACTACGCCCGCGTCGGCGGCACGAACACCTTTAACATTCCCGGTTCGGAGCGCAGCCTGACGGCAAACCTGCGTTACAGTTTTTAAAGACCAATATGCCGTCTGAAACGGCAGCCGCAGCATAATCAAACCACAACAAGCTGCGCGGCATACCCTATGCTCTCACAACTGGAGTATGGCATTGCGAAGGAAAACAGACCGAACCGGCAGGCAGACCGCTTTGCCGGTTCGGTTTTACCGTTTTACCGCCCGTATGACCGAAGAACGGAACATCATGAAAACCATATACGCCACACAAGCCGCACGCCTTCCCCAAGCCTTTGAAACCGAAATCAAATCCACATGCACGGGGCGAATCTATCGGATTCAGACGGCAACACTCGGCGAAATGCCGTCTGAAGGCTATCCCGTCCTCTTTGTCCTCGACGGCGAAGCCTTTTTTCCCGCACTTTTCAACATCATGCAGTCGCTGATGCCCAACCCCGTTACCCGAAGCAACGCCCCCTGCCTGATTGTCGGTATCGGCTATACGACAGGCAGTGTGCGCGACCTGACGCAACGTGCCGCCGACTATACCCCCCCGCTGCGCAGCAACGCTTCAGAAGACGAACAGCGGCAGTTCGGACAGGCAGACCGTTTTGCCGAGTTTATCGACAGCGAACTGACCGCCTTTTTAGAAAGCAAATACCGGCTGGACAAAAATGAAACCGCCGTATTCGGGCATTCGTTCGGCGCACTATTCGGACTGTATTCCCTGCTTTCCCACCGCCGTTTCAGACGGCATTGGCTCGTATCCCCCTCGATTTGGTGGCACAACAGGCGGATACTCGACTTTATGCCGTCTGAAAACCGGCTAAACGGCATCGATGTCTGCCTCAACATCGGCGCGCTAGAACGGGGCAGCGATTGTAAACGCAGGGAAGAACGCGACATGGCAGGGCAGGCCGAACAAATGGCGGCAGAGTTAGACAGGCACGGGGCCGCCGTCTTTTTCCGGGAATATCTGAATGCCAACCACGGCAATGTCCCGTTTCACTCGCTGACCGATTGCGTCGAATATTTGAGGAAGGCTTGGCAGAGGTAGGGAATAACCGGCACAAAGGCATTTCCCGATTTTATCGCAAGACCGGAAGCCAAGAAGACCCAAAAAGCCGTCATCGTCGCATTGATGCGTAGGCTTGCCGGTACGTACCACATAGACAGGAAAATCAAAGATGACGGCTCATCGCGTTATAAACCAGCGTAAATCCCGATAAGAAAAAAGGCATTTCTTTTGAAACGCCCGCCTTGCCGCGTGTAAAATCCTTTCAATTGTAAGGATTATGTTATCGATCAAAGGAGTATCTTTTCCATTTCGCAGTGCTACAATGCATTGATTCCGCTCTTGATGAGCGTGGCAGTTGTAGCTCCCATTCTCATTTCGCAGTGCTACAATCTCGTCTTCTTCAATTTCCGTAATGCGGACGTTGTAGCTCCCATTCTCATTTCGCAGTGCTACAATTAATCATATGGAGTTTGCACGATTGCGCTGGTTGTAGCTCCCATTCTCATTTCGCAGTGCTACAATGCAGATAATCAACGATTTCAGAATCTGACAGTTGTAGCTCCCATTCTCATTTCGCAGTGCTACAATATAGCTGCACGCATACCGCTATTGTTTAATGTTGTAGCTCCCATTCTCATTTCGCAGTGCTACAATCGGCTCTCTTGGCGTTGCTTACTTGCCGATGTTGTAGCTCCCATTCTCATTTCGCAGTGCTACAATTTGGATTATTCGCACAATAGTCCCAAAAATGTTGTAGCTCCCATTCTCATTTCGCAGTGCTACAATTAACTTCCAAAATTTCCATCACTTTTAAGGGTTGTAGCTCCCATTCTCATTTCGCAGTGCTACAATGCCGCATTGCCGGATTTGACAACCTTGATTGTTGTAGCTCCCATTCTCATTTCGCAGTGCTACAATACATTTTTGCAGTTAATTGAAACATTTTTGGTTGTAGCTCCCATTCTCATTTCGCAGTGCTACAATGTCTGTTGCAAATGCGTCAACGGGTTTTAAGTTGTAGCTCCCATTCTCATTTCGCAGTGCTACAATGTATAGGCCAGGGGATAGTAAACCTTTTTAGTTGTAGCTCCCATTCTCATTTCGCAGTGCTACAATGGCTTGGGCTTGTTGCTGTTGGGCGGCTATGTTGTAGCTCCCATTCTCATTTCGCAGTGCTACAATACCCCAACGGGAAATCCTTATTATGTAAGGGTTTCCCGTTTTATTTGTTCTGAAAAAATGGGCTTAAAATAACAATAATTGGTCTGAATTGACCTTTTTTTCTTGGGTTTTCAGCTCTCCCAACAGCAGTTTCATGGTGGCATATTGCTTTTCTGTTACTTCCAAACATCGGATTGAGCCTTCTTGCGGTAGGTTTGCACATAGCCTATTGTGGTGTTTTTGCAACGAATCTCGACCTTTGACAATACGGCTGTATACGGAAAGTTGGAGCATTTGGTATCCATCTTTTAATAGAAACTGGCGGAATTGATTGGCGGCTTTGCGCTTTGCCGCTGTGGTGACCGGTAGGTCGAAGAAGACGATAATCCTCATAAATTTGGCCTCACTCATATTGATATTCTTTCAATGGCAAGATTTCAGGCAGTTTCAGCTGTTTGGCGTTTTTGTCGGTTACGCCGGCTTGAAATGAAGAAACCATTTTGTCGATGGCAGCCAAGGTGCTGAAATGTTGCCGTTCGATGCAGATTTGACAGTGAAGGGTTTTGATAAGGTTTTGTTTGAGGTTGGGTGTCAGTTCAGTTTTCAGACGGCCTTGTTCATGCAAATGTATAACGACCAGATCGGCCAATGGGCGTAAGGGTTCGATAAAGTCATCGGCGAGATTGAATGGATTCAACTCACTTCTATGAAACAAGCCTAATGCAGGCAACCAACCGTATAAGGTCAGGGCGCGTGCAACTGCAGCCCGGAGCACAGCGTAGGTATAGTTCAATGCGGCATTGACGGCGTTGTTGTCATTGCGGGTAAATTTTTCGCCAAAGAGGGCTTGGAAGTAGAGGGCGGCGGCTTGGGCTTCGCGGTTTCCTGTATCGCCCGAGCGGACTTCAGATGCCAAAGTGCGCAGCCGTTTGGCTGCAAGATCATTGCCGGTTTCGTCTGCGACAAATGCTTGATTTAGGATTTTTTGGCGGACGATATGTTGCCAGAATTGCTTTTTTAAGGGTTCGCTTATGTTCAGTTGCAGCTTGAGGATTTTAAGCTGGCGGTGATATTGGGCATAAGGCAGCCATTGTCCGCAGGGTAGGAACTGCTCGTCGCAGGTCAGCAGGGTTGCGCCATGTTCGGCTAAGGCTGATAGGAGCGGGGCGGTAATCAGGGTTTCGCGATTTTCGATGATGATAACGGCGATGTCTTCTAATGGTACGGTATGGGACTCGCCGTTTTGTTGAATCAGCAATTGCCGGCGTTGCAAGGATAGTTTGCCGCCGTTTTGAATGAGCAGGCTGCGCCAAGTCATGTTTTTCCCCTTATTTTGATATAAAAATCCCTGCTTCAGGCCGTCTGAAGCAGGGACAGATTAATTTAACGGACAGGTGGGCGTTTTTTCAGACGGCATGGTCTGATTTCTTTGCCCAGTTCATCGATTTGGTGTTTTTGGAATGAAAGGGCAGTTTTAATTCCGATTCGATATACACCGTCTTTACCTTTAGTTTTATCTAAATCATGTGAACGCAAAGAAATGTTGCCAGTAGAACGATCTAATCCAGAAAAATAGCCGAAGAAAGTTTCTTTTTTAAGTTCAGCTTTAATCAGATCATTCGCATAAAGTACAAACCTAAACTCAAAACTATCATCCATTACCGTCCAATCTTCTTCATCTTTAAAAGCAACAACAGCCCTATCCGGTAAAATCCCTTTCGCTACCTGCCAACTGTAAATCGGGACCAGATAATACTTGCCGCCTTTCTCAAACACATCTACGCGCACCATGGTTGCGTTGTCGGCAATACCGTTATGGTTGCGTACCCATACGCCGGTTTTCTGTACTTGCTCTACGCGTACGGCTTTTACCTGTTGGGTGCGGTTGCCTGCCTTATCGTATTTGTAAAACGGCTCGGCAAAGGCTTTGGTAGGATCGTCTTTATGCGTCTCCAGCCGTGCTTTCAGTGCGTCGTATAGCTTAGGTTCGCGCTCCCGATTGACCATTTTTTCCAAGTCTTTCAGTTTTAACTGTGTCAGCGGTACGCGCAACACGCTGATGCCTTCGTCCAGCCGTTTGGCGGATTTGACGGTTTCCATATGGCCTTGCCCGCTCATCTTCCGATTGGGCGCGCGTGAAACAAACAGTGGAGTAACATATTCGTGTACGGCTTCGGGACGAGATGATAATTTTTCTGTGAGCAGGGTACGCAGTTTTTCGGGGGTATCCGCTTCTTCAAATTCGGGTTTCCCGTCCGGTTTGCCGAAGACGCGAATCATGACTTCTTGTGCGAAAAATTCCCAAGGTTGCGGGAAGTGTGTTTTTTGATGCAGCACTTCTCCTGTTTCTTTGTCTATGGTTTTACCGTCAAACGCGTTCATCTCTTTATAGCGTACAAAACGGGTAATTTTCTGCTGCATGGCAACGGTCGAGCAGGCAACGACTACAGCGTCCAAGGCGTGATGGCGGTCGTTTTCCGCACGCACTTTGCGCAATCCCCAAAAGCCGCGCAACAGATTGGTAATTTGTCCGTTGGATGCAAAGACACGTTTCTTGCCTTTACCTGTCAGCCGCATACGGTCGGCAACAAATTGACACAGGAAACGGTTGACGTAGCGCGTATCGTTCAGATTGCGTTCTTTAAAGCCGTCTTCGTCGAATTTTTGCAGCAGAATCCGTTGTTTTTTACTGCGCGGGAAACGGCTGGTTTCGACACGTGCTTTAAATTCCTGCCATTCGCGGCTATTGTCTTTGCCGTTGAAGTATTCGTAAGGGGTTTGGTTGCCTTTGTTTTGGTTTTCGCTGCCCAATACCAGCACTTTATTGTTGAAACTGTCGTCCCATGTGCGCGAGAACGGCAGGGCATGGTCGATTTCGACATAGCCTTTTTCGTTCAGACGGCCTAAGTTGATTTCTTTGCCCGAATACAGGCATTTGCCGTGTTGTTGCTCGTACAGGCGCAGTTTCAGAATATCTTTGGATTTGGGTTCGCCGACAAAATTGGGGAAATACTCTCGGAATTTGGCGGCGGCTTTTTCCCTGTCTTTGCGGTTTTCTTCTTGGCGTTTTTCGATTTCTTTGCGGTCTTTAAACGATTTGCCCACTTCCCTTGCTGTTTCAATATGGATACGCGCAGGGGAGCCGTAACGGCGTACAACGGCATTAATGACTTTTCTGGCTTGAGATAAGGCGCGCAAGACGACTGGGTTGCGGATTTCGTCGGCGGGAATCGGCGGCAGATAAATCTTTTCTTCCGTATTTTTCTTGCCGTAATGGTCTCCGTAGATTTCGGCGCAGGCTTCATCGTAACGTTTGCCTTGCTCCATTAGAGGCACAATTCGGCGCAAGGCTTTCAAGGAAATTTGAACGAACTTATCGAAGCTAATGTGTTTCAACAGCGCTTCTAAGATTTCGGGCTGTACACGGTCTTTCAGACGGCCTGTAATGTCTTCATCGGTTTTGAACAGGGAGAATGCCGTGCCGATTTCATCTTGTAATTCGGGAGAAAGGTTTAATGGGGATTTTTTGTCTTTCAAACCTTCTTTTTCCAGTGCGCGGCTGATGGCGTGGTAGGCCTTCATTTCCATCAATGTTGAGGCTTCGGCATTGTCTTTGCCGTAACGCAAACCTTTGAAGAATGCCGTATCGTCTAGATCCAAAAGCTTACGGGCTTGTGCGTAAGTCAGTTTGGATTTTCTGTATGGCTCGTCCATAAGCGTGGCGCGTTCGGTATCGGTCAACGGCCGCTCGCTGCCTTGCTCTAAAATACGCAGGTTGTTCAGCTTGGTCAGCCAAATAAAGCGTTCGGCTGTGTAGGTGTTTTTAGCGGCTTTCGGCTCTGTCGGTTCAAAGGTGCAATGCCCCAACATTTTTTGAACGGCATCGCCGGACAAGGCAGGGCGTTGCGTCATCAGCAGGGTTTCGATACCTTCTTTAAGGCCGTCTGAAACATGCGGATTGCCGAATTCTTTTTGTTTTTCAAACAGTAAATTCAGCTCTACCTGCAAATCTTTGCGGCTGAACGTATGCGAATAATCACCGCGCTGGTTGCGGATATGGCCGCTTTCTTTCTCAAATTTATTTAAAGCCAATTCGGCCGGTGTGCGGAAATCGCCTGTCTGTAAGGCATGGGTATTGTCGGCTACGCCTTTAAGCAAAGCGCCAAGCTCCTTGTCGGCAGTTTCGCCTTCGTTTTTTCTTTGCGACAAATAACCGCGGTGTTTGATTAAATGCAACAAGACTGCCGACCACTCTAAAGGCGTCAGTTTGCGGTCTAATGCGGCTGCACGAAGTTGCCATGGTGTATTCGGTAAGGATTTAATCAAGCCGTTTTCATCAAAATCGGCGGCTTGTAATACGCCTTCGCGTTTTAATAGGCGACGGGCTCGAAGCAGGCGGTGGGCGCGACGGCGGGTCAGGCGGCGGACACTGCGCGCCAAACGCCTTGCCATGGCGAGGGAATCTCCGGTTTTCGGCACTTCTGCACGCTCAAATACGCGCACGCCAAAATCAATCAGGCGGATGGGGTTTTCTTCTTCGTCGATTTCTACCATCGCCCAGCCGACGGATGCGATACCGATATCGAGACCGAGGATGTAATTGATTGGATTAGGTTTGAAGGCAGCCATTTATTACTCCGTAAACAACGTTGCAAATAATGATAATATATCTGATTGCCTTATTTATATACAAATAGATTATTGACTTATCATCTCACAACGGCTAGAATCCCAAACATATTGTCGCACTGCGAAATGAGAACCGTTGCTACAATAAGGCCGTCTGAAAAGATGTGCCGCAACGCTCTGCCCCTTAAAGCTTCTGCTTTAAGGGGCATCGTTTATTTCGGTTAAAAAATGCCGTCTGAAACCGGTTTTTGGGCTTCAGACGGCATTTATATTTTGGGTTACCAATTCACGCGCACCGACCGGCTGCCGAGCAATGTTTCCAGTTCGCCGAACAATGCGGAACTCGGCGTAACCGTCCATTTCGGCGGCACTTGAAGCCTGCCCGACGCTTTTTCGTTGGCATACGACAGCTGCAGCGGGATGCGCGGCGTGTCGGGCAGTTGGTGGGCGGCGAGCAGCCGTACCAGTCCGCCGATGTCGTGGCCGGGGGCGAGGGCGAGGCTGAGACTGCGGGCGTAGCGTTCGCGCGCCGTTTGCAGGGTCATGACTTGGTTTGCCATGATGCGCAACCCGTCGCCGCCGCCGTAGTCGTCGCGGCTGACTTTGGATTCGATAATTAGCACTTGGTCGGCTTTGAGGCAGTCGGCGCAGTTTTCCAGCGTCTGACCGCCGATCATGATTTCAACCTGCCCGCTCAAATCTTCGAGGCTGACGAAGGCGATTTTGCCGCGTTTGCCCATCATGGTGCGCACGGCGGTCACGAATCCGGCGAGGCGCACGCTGTCTTGCGGTTTCAGACAGCCTAATTTGGTCGGTGCGATTTGGCGGACTTCTTGGGCATACGGGCCGAACGGGTGGCCGGACAGGTAAAAGCCGATGACGGTTTTTTCTTCGGCGAGTTTTTCCGACTCGCTCCATATGGGCGCGTCAACGAGCCGCACCGGTTCGATGGCATCTTCCATCATGTCGAAAAGTCCGCCCTGATTGGCGTTGGCGGCTTTTTGGTCGGCGTTGTTCATGGCAAGGTCGATGTTCGCCAAGAGCATGGCGCGGTTGGGTTCGATGCTGTCGAACGCGCCGCCGCGTATTAGGGCTTCGAGGGTGCGGCGGTTCATGTGTTCTTTGCCGACGCGCTCGCAGAAGTCCAAGAGACCGGTAAACTTGCCGCCGCTTTGCCGCGCGGCGATGATGGATTCGACGGCTGCTTCGCCCGTGCCTTTAATCGCGCCGAGTGCGTAGCGGATTTTCATGTTCGGATACGGCGTGAAGCAGTAGTCGGATTCGTTGATGTCGGGCGGCAGGAACTCGATACCGTTGGCACGGCAGTCGTCGTAGAAATGCTTGAGCTGGTCGGTGTTGTCCAATTCGGACGACATGGTCGCCGCCATAAATTCGGCGGGGTAGTGGGCTTTGAGCCATGCGGTCTGGTAGGAAATCAGGGCGTAGGCGGCGGCGTGGGATTTGTTGAAACCGTAGCCGGCGAATTTTTCCATGTAGTTGAAGATTTCGTCGGATTTTTCGCGCGAAATGCCTTGTTTTGCCGCGCCTTCGGCGAAGATTTCGCGGTGTTTCACCATTTCTTCGGGTTTTTTCTTACCCATAGCGCGACGCAGCAGGTCCGCGCCGCCGAGCGAGTAGCCGCCGATAATCTGAGCCGCCTGCATCACTTGTTCCTGATACACCATAATGCCGTAAGTCGGCGCGAGAATGCCTTCGAGCAGCGGATGGATGTATTGGAATTCCTGTCCCTTCATGCGCGCGACGAAGTCGGGGATGTTGTCCATCGGGCCGGGGCGGTAGAGCGATACGAAGGCGATGAGTTCTTCAAACTTGGTCGTATGCGCCGTTTTCAGCATTTTTTTCATGCCGGTCGACTCGAACTGGAACACGGCGGTGGTGTTCGCATCGCGGAAGATTTGGTAGGCGACCTGGTCGTCGAGCGGGATTGTGCCGACATCAACGATATCGCCGGTGGTGTTTTTGATGTTGTTCTGCGCCATTTCGATAATGGTCAGGTTGCGTAGGCCCAAAAAGTCGAATTTCACCAAACCCACGTCTTCCACGTCGCCCTTGTCGTACATGGATACGGGCGAGGCGGATTCGTCCGCCTGATACACGGGGCTGTAATCGGAAATCTTGCCCGGCGCAATCAACACGCCGCCCGCGTGCATACCCAAACCGCGCGTCAGGTCTTCCAGCTTTTTCGCCAGCGTAATCAGTTCGTCCGCTTCTTCCGCTTCGATTAATTCCTGAATCTGCGGCTCTGCCTTCATCGCGTCGTCCAAACCCAAAGGTTTGTTGGCTTCCAACGGAATCAGCTTGGACAGTTTGTCGCACAGCATAAACGGCAGCTCCAGCACGCGCCCTACGTCGCGGATGACTGCTTTGGACGACATCGTGCCGAAGGTAACAATCTGGCTGACCGCTTCCGCACCGTATTTTTCGCGTACATATTCAATCACGCGGCCGCGGTTGCTTTGGCAAAAGTCCACGTCGAAGTCGGGCATAGAAACGCGTTCGGGGTTTAGGAAACGCTCGAACAGCAGCGCGTATTTGAGCGGATCAAGGTCGGTAATCTTCAGCGAATACGCCACCAGCGAACCCGCGCCCGAACCGCGTCCCGGCCCTACCGGACAGCCGTGTGTTTTCGCCCAGTTGATAAAGTCTTGTACGATAAGGAAATAGCCGGGGAATTTCATCTGGATGATGATGTTCAGCTCAAAATCCAAACGTTCCTGATATTCCGGCATTTTTGCCGCCCGCTCCGCCTCGTCGGGATAAAGCTGAACCATGCGTTCCTGCAAGCCCTCATTGGAGAGTTTGATGAGATAGTCATCGAGTGATAAACCGTCGGGCGTGGGGAAAAGGGGCAGGAAGTTTTTGCCCAATGTGATGTGCAGATTGCAGCGTTTGGCAATTTCCACCGTGTTTTCGAGGGCTTCGGGTAAATCGGCGAAACGTTCGGCCATCGTTTCCGGCGGAATGAAAAACTGGCTCGGTGTGAAATCGCGCGGACGTTTCTTGTCCGTCAATACCCAGCCGCCTGCGATACACACCCGCGCCTCGTGCGCGTTGAAATCGTCGCGGCTCATAAACTGCGTCGGATGCGTCGCCACCACCGGCAAACCCAGTTCCTCCGCCAGCTTCACGCTGCCCGAAACGCAAGCCTCCCATTCGGGACGCTCGGGCAGGCGTTGCAGCTCTAAATAAAATGCATCGGGAAACCACGCTGCATATTTCAACGCCGCCGCCCGCGCCGCGTCTTCATTGCCGTTCAACAGATTCACGCCCACTTCGCCGTAATGCGCGCCGCTCAAACAAATCAAGCCGCTGTTGTCGCCGTTTTCCAGCCATTCGGGATTGAGTTCCGCGTGATGGACATTGCGGTCTTTGCCGACATAGGCCGCCGTCAAAAGCTCGCTCAAACGCAGATAGCCCGCATCGTTGCGGATAATCAGCATAGCGCGGAACGGCTTGTCGGGCGCATTCGGATTGCCTATCCATACGTCCGCCGCGCCGACGGGCTTAATCCCCGCGCTGCGGCAGGCTTTATAGAATTTCACCAAACCGAATTCGTTCATCAAATCGCTGATGCCCAAAGCAGGCAAACCGTATTCCTGCGCTTTGGCAATCAGTTTTTTAATCCGCACCATACCGTCGGTAATCGAAAACTCGGTATGCAGGCGCAGGGGGATGTAGGTCGGCTCGGTCATGGCAAAATCGGCGTGAACAATAAAAGGCGTATTGTAGCAGGGTTGTCTTTAGATGGCGGTGTAGGTAATGCCGTTTTAGATTCAGACGGCATGACCTGCAAATGGTTTCTTGAATTTTTACGACGGCAAAAAAATGCCTCCTGCCATATGGCGGAGGCTTCCCAAGGAGTATTGATAGATATAAAGAACTATCAAACTAGTTATAAAGAACTATATACCTTATTCGGACGGATGGCAAGCAGTTAAATTAATTTTACGTTCAAACAGGTTTTTGATTTCGTTTTGATGGCTGATGCCGATGACCAGTGTATCGGGCAGTTCGTGTTTGAGGATGTGCATCAGCGTCAATGCGGATTCGTCGGGGAACAGGATTTGCAGCCTGCTGTTGGGCAGGATTTCTTTGATCGGATGGCGGCATATGGGGTTTCAGACGGCATTTTTACGGAACAGGCGGTGCGGATACATCGCTGGTTTTGCGGTAATTTTGGGTACGGCGGCGGCAGGTGCTACAATAACGGCCTCTTTCTGCAAGGGAACATTATGGAAGCCACCGTCTATCTCGAAGACAACGAATACATCGCCCTGTGCGACCTCTTGAAATTGGCCGGACTTGCCGAAAGCGGCGGGCAGGCAAAAGCATTTATCGCCGAAGGGCTGGTGTTGCGCAACGGCGAAACCGAAACCCGCAAAACGGCCAAAATACGCGGCGGCGAAGTCATCGAGTTTGACGGCGCGTGCTTGGAAATCGCAGATGGATACGACCCTGAAGCATAAAGCCGAAGCCCTTTTGGGCGAGCCGCTTTTAGACGAACCCGTCCGCCCCGAGTCGTGGGAATGCTGCGGCAGCGACTGCGGCGAGGCGTGCATTCAGACGATTTATTGGGCGGACAAGGCCCGCTACGACGCGCAACGGCGGAAATTGAAAGAAGCGGGTTGGTCGGACGATGCCGTCTGAAACGGTTCGGCTTGATATAGTGAATTAACAAAAATCAGGACAAGGCGGCGAGCCGCAGACAGTACAAATAGTACGGAACCGATTCACTTGGTGCTTCAGCACCTTAGAGAATCGTTCTCTTTGAGCCAAGGCGAGCCAACGCTGTACCGGTTTAAATTTAATTCACTATAAAACCACGTTTTCAGACAGTCTTTTATAGTAGATTAAAATTGAAAACGTCCATATCGTCATTCCCGCGCAGGCGGGAATCCGGAAGTTCGAAATAGCGGTTAACCTTAAATATTTTTGACAAATCAAGGTCTGGATTCCCGCCTGCGCGGGAATGACGGCATAGGGACTTTTCCTTTGCATTTGCCATACACCTGTTTGTTGAAATCACCGCTGTATCCACACCAACCGATAATATTAACCCCCGACCTTCATTCACCACACACATAACACCCCATGATAGACCTGCACTGCCATTCCACCGTTTCCGACGGTATGCTCTCCTCCGCCGAAGTCGTGCGCCTCGCGCATCAAAACGGCTGCACGCTGCTGGCGTTGACCGACCACGACCACACCGGCGGCATCGCCGAAGCGCGTGCCGAAGCAGACAGGCTCGGTTTGCGCCTGATTAACGGCGTGGAAATCTCCGTAACGTGGCGCGGGCGTACCATACACGTTGTCGGTTTGGATTTCGACGAACGGGACGAAAACCTGCAAAACCTGTTGGCACAAGTACGGCAAGGCCGTCTGAAACGTCTTGAAGCCATCGCCGCCAAGCTCGAAAAGAAAGGTATCGGCGGCGCATACGACGGCGCGCTCGCACTGGCGGCAAACAAAGAAATGGTCAGCCGCACCCACGTCGCCGAGTTCCTCATCAAAAACGGACACGTCAAAAACAAGCAGCAGGCGTTCATCAAATACTTGGGCGACGGCAAATCCTGCGCCGTCCGACACGAATGGGCGACGCTGGAAGACTGCGTTTCCGCCGTCAACAGCGCGGGCGGGTTGGCGGTCATCGCCCATCCGATGCGCTACGATTTGTCCGCCACCGCCAAGCGCAATCTGTTTGAAGAATTTAAAAACCTCGGCGGCGCAGGCATCGAAGTCCACAGCGGCAACTGCTGCAAAAACGACCGCCTCAACTACGCGCTTTTGGCAGAACGTTTCGGTATGCTCGCCAGCGCGGGCAGCGACTTCCACCGTTTAAACGACTTCA
This sequence comes from Neisseria benedictiae, assembly GCF_958267435.1. Classification (NCBI taxonomy): domain Bacteria; kingdom Pseudomonadati; phylum Pseudomonadota; class Betaproteobacteria; order Neisseriales; family Neisseriaceae; genus Neisseria; species Neisseria benedictiae. The sequence continues at coordinate 242,139 of NZ_CATQFV010000027.1, read as the reverse complement.
GCGGCGGCATCCTCGGCGCGTGTCCCGAGCTGCCGGAAAACTGCAGGCCGGTTTGGGAACATTTTTCCCGACATTGAATGCAGATAAAAATGCCGTCTGAAAACTTTTCAGACGGCATTTTTTTGCGTTTTAAACGTTGTCGTACAGTTTTCGGACGGTTTTGCCGATGGCGGCAATTCCTTTTTCCAGCGTTTGAGCGTCCTGCGCGATGCTCATGCGGATGCACTCGCCCGCGTGCGGGTAATCCTGCGTGTCGATGCCGACGAAGAAATGCTCGCCCGGAATAATCAGCGTACCTTCGGCTTTGAGCATTTCGTACAGGGTTTGCGAAGAAACGGGCAGGTTTTCAAACCAGAGCCACAGGAAAATCGCGCCTTCGGGTTTGTGGATTTTCATCGGGTACGCGCCCAGCTCCCGCTTGAGCAGCGAGACGGCGGTTTGCGCCTGATTGCGGTAAAACGGCCGGATGACTTGGTCGGCAAGCCGTTTCATCTCGCCGCTTTCCAGCAGCGGCGTTGCGATGGCCGCGCCGAAGCGCGTGGGGGCAAGGTTCACAATCGCGTTCAGGCTGCTGACGGCTTTGACGACTTCGGGCGCGGCGACGATGATGCCGGTGCGAACGCCCGGCAGGCCGACTTTGGACAGGCTGAAGCAGAGGATGATGTTTTCATGCCAATTCAGCGTTACGTCGCTGTAAATGATGTTGGGGAACGGCATTCCGTAGGCGTTGTCGATAATCAGCGGAATGCCGTGTTCACGCGCTAAAGCGTCCAAACGCGCCATTTCGCCGTCGGTCAACACATTGCCGGTCGGGTTGGTCGGGCGCGAACAACAAATCGCGCCGATTTTGCCTTCTTTCAGCTCGGGCAGGTTTTCCAGTGCGTCAAAGTCCACGCGGTATTTGAAGAAGCCTGCTTCGCCTTCGTGTTCGACGTTTTCGATTTTGGGCTTGACGGAAACGAAGTGCTGCCCTTCGACATGCACGTCGGCATAGCCGATGTATTCGGGTGCGAGCGGCAACAAAATGGCTTTTTCTGCGGATGTGCCGTCTGAAAGCTTGAATTTGCCGCCGAAGAGGTTGAATAAATAGAAAAACGCGTTTTGCGAACCGTTGGTCAGCGCGATATTGTCGGCGGTCAGATTCCAGCCGTATTCAAGGTTGAGGAAGGTGGTCAGCGCGTCAATTAGCGTGGCATCGCCTTGGGGGTTGGAGTAGTTGCCGATGTTCTCGACAGCGTGTTTTGCCGCCAGTTTGGAAAATATGGCGGCGAACGCCTGATCGATTTCCGGAATGCGCGCCGGGTTGCCGCCGCCGAGCATGTTGACGGGCTTGTCGCTTTTGAGCGCGTCGCCGAGGTCGTCCATCAGTTGGAGGATGCCGCTGTGTTGCGTGAATTTTTCGCCGAATGCTGAAAACTGCATGTCAAACTCCGTGTGTGTAAGGTAGGTTGGTTTGTACGTTATGCCGTCTGAAGGTTCAGACGGCATTTTTTCTGTGTGTTTCGCGAACCCAAAGCAGGTCGCAGATACCGTCGCTCGGGGCAAAGCCGGTCGGGGCGTTGATGAGCAGGGTGCGGATTGCCTGCTGGTCGTAACGGTCGCAGGCCGAACGGATGCGATCGAGCAGGGCGGAGAGTTCGTGCCACGGCAGCATGGTCTCGTTGGCGGTCATGATGCGCGGATGGCTGGTTTTGCGGACGTTGTCGCCGATGAGCAGCTCTTCGTAGAGTTTTTCTCCGGGACGCAGTCCGGTAATGAGGATTTCGATGTCGCCGTCAGGTTGTTCGGGTGTTTTGGGTTTGAGGCCGCTTAGGGTAATCATTTGGCGGGCAAGGTCGATGATTTTGACGGATTCGCCCATGTCGAGGACAAATACGTCGCCGCCCGTACCCATCGCGCCTGCCTGTATGACGAGTTGGGCGGCTTCGGGTATGGTCATGAAATAACGTGTGATTTCGGGGTGGGTCAGGGTAATCGGGCCGCCTTCGGCAATCTGTTTTTCAAACAGCGGGACAACGGAGCCGGACGAACCTAAAACATTGCCGAAACGCACCATGCTGAAGCGGGTTTTTTGTCCGGGTTCGGCGGCGAGTGCCTGAAGGCAGAGTTCCGCCATGCGTTTGCTGGCACCCATGGTGTTGGTGGGGCGGACGGCTTTGTCGGTGGAGATGAGGACGAAGGTTCTTACGCCTGATGCCGTGGCGGCAAGCGCGCACTCGAGTGTGCCGAAGATGTTGTTGCGTATGCCTTCGACGGTGTTGAATTCGACCATGGGGACGTGTTTGTAGGCAGCGGCGTGATAGACGGTCGCAACGGAAAAGGCGGTCATGACGTGTTCGAGCAGCGTGCGGTTTTGCACCGAACCGAGAAAGGGCAGGATTTCGGTGTCGAGGCGTTTTTGGATGCAGGTTTCGCGCAATTCTTTTTCGATGGCGTACAGGGCGAATTCGGATAACTCGAACAGCAGCAGTTTTTCGGGGCGGCGGCGGATAATCTGGCGGCAGAGTTCCGAACCGATGGAGCCGCCCGCACCGGTTACCATGACGGTTTTGCCTTCGATGTCGGCACTCATCAGGCGGTCGTCGGGCGCGACGGAATCACGTCCGAGCAGGTCGGACACGGAGATTTTTTTGAGCGTGCCGATGCTGATTTTCCCGTCCATCAGGTCTTTCATTCCGGGAATGGTCAACACTTCGCACGGATAGGCTTCCAGTTTGCTGATGATTCGGCGGCGTTGTTCCTGGGTCGCGCTGGGAATGGCGAGCAGGATTTTTTCCACGCCGTAGCGTTCGATGAGGAAGGCGATGGCATCGGGCTGGTAAACGGCAAGGTCGTAGATGACGGTGTGCCAAAGCTTGGGGTTGTCGTCCACAAAGGCGATCGCGGAATATTCGCGTATCTGTTTGACGGCCTCAAGCAGTTGTCTGCCCGACTGTCCCGCACCGTAAATGATGACGGGGGTCATATGTTTTTTTTGGTGGTCGGATAAAAGGCCGCGTATGACCATGCGCGAGCCGGTTACGGATACGAGCAGCAGCAGGAAATAGACGACGGGCAGGGCGAGGCGCAGCCTTTCTTCAAAAATCAATGTGTTGAGGAAGAACAGGACGGCGGAGACGAGGCTACCGGCAAAGGCTGTGGTCAGGACGTGGAAACTGACAAAGCGTGTAACGGCACGGTAGAGCCCCATTCTGACGAACAGGCCGATGGTCAACAGCGCGGTCAGCAGGAAAGACTGCCAGTTGGCAAGGCTGAACCATTCTTCGGAATAGTCTGCCTTCAGGCTTTGGGTAAACCAGAAGGCGGTGAAAATCATCAGAAAATCGTGTATGAGGAAACAGATTTTCTTGATGTTGCGCGGTAGGGCAAGCAGGGTTTCCAGAGTCATATCGTGGGGCGGTATGTGCTTTCAGACGGCATATGCCGTCTGAAGGGTTATCGTGTGGCTTCGGTCAATACGGCTTCGATGTGTTCTTTGCAGAACGCGATTTCGCCGTCGGTCAGCGTCGGGTGCACCAAGAACATCAGGCTGGTGTCGCCCAGTTCGACGGCGTTTTTCAGCCGCTCTTTCGGCCGCCAAGGCGTGTCGTTGAAGGCTTTTTCCAAATACACTTCTGAGCAGCTGCCTTGATAGCAGGGGACTTTGCGCGCGTTCAGTTCGCTGACGATGCGGTCGCGCGTCCAGCCGTCTTTGAGGTGTTCGGGTTTGATGAAGGCGTAGAACTTGTATTGCGCGTGTTCGATGTAGTCGGCGACTTCAACCAAGCGGATGCTTTTGAATTTGCCTAGGCTTTCCGCCAGCTTGGCGGCGTTTTCTTGGCGGCGTGCCGTCCATTCGGGCATACGTTTGAGCTGGATGCGGCCGATGACCGCCTGCATTTCCATCATGCGCCAGTTGGTGCCGAAACTTTCGTGCAGCCAGCGGAAACCGGGGGCGTGTTCGCGGTGGTACACGGCATCGTAGCTTTTGCCGTGGTCTTTGTACGACCACATTTTTTCCCACAGGGTTTTGTCGTTGGTCGTAACCATACCGCCCTCGCCGCCGGTGGTCATAATTTTGTCTTGGCAGAACGACCATGCGCCGACGTGTCCGATAGAGCCGACGGATTTGCCTTTGTAGGTCGCGCCGTGCGCTTGGGCGCAGTCTTCAATCACCCACAAATCATGTTCTTTGGCCAAAGCCATAATGCCGTCCATTTCGGCGGGCATACCGGCAAGGTGCACAACAATGATGGCTTTGGTATTCGGCGTCAGCGCAGCTTTGACGGTTTCCGCGCTGATGTTTTGGCTGTTCAAATCCACGTCGGCAAACACGGGGTTTGCGCCTGCGTTCACAATGCAGGAAGCGGAAGCCAAGAAAGTGCGCGAGGTAACAATCACATCGTCGCCCGCGCCTATGCCCATTGCTTTGAGCGCGACATCGAGTGCCAGCGTGCCGTTGGAAAGGGCGACGGCGTACCGCGTGCCGGCGAAAGCAGCAAATTCTTTTTCAAATTCGCGACATTCCGTACCTGTCCAGTAATTGACTTTGTTGGACAGCAGGACTTTGGAAACGGCATCGGCTTCTTCTTGGGTGAAGCAGGGCCACGGGGAAAGGGAGGTGTTCAGCATGGTGTTTGGTCCGTCGGGTTCAGACGGCATTTCTGACAATATGCCGTCTGATGGAGGGGTTTTGCGTGTCCCGATGAATCGGTCGCACGCCGCAGGTGTTGTCAAAATCGGTTGGCTGTGTTTTAACAGTCCGTTGATATTACCGTTGGGCCGAAAAAAGTCATCATCGCTGCATTGATGCGTAAATTCGCCGTACACGGAAGCAAGACCGTTTTATCCCTGAATACATCGGGGTTAAATTCCAGGTAGGCTTGAATTTCTTTTTCAATATCAGAGTATTGTGTGTATAACACATCATTTTTAGCCGTCTTAGTTTTCGACAATTTTGTGTTTTTCGATCTATTTAACATATGAACTTCGATTAGACTGGCAAAGCAGGACGTTTGGCTATATCCGCTGATTTAATTGTGTTAGTTTTTGTAAAAATTTAAACCATTTTTCTAACGGCATATCGGTATGGCTTTTGAGGGTAATATCAGCCTCCCACCGTTGGTAGCCGGATATGCCGACCGTCAACAAATCCGCCGCCGCCTGCTGCGTCAGCCCGTATTTTTGCCGCACCGCCTTCAAATTGGCCGGCGTGTAGCCGAATTGGGGGTTGCTTATCATTGCCGCCCCTTCCGTGCGCGCTCCCATGCCTCGTCCGCTTCACGGGCAATGCGCGGCGCGTTTTTAATTTGCTCAAGCGTGAGGTTTTCTGGCTGACGAATCAATTTGCCGTCAAAAACGCCGTCTGAAACTTTTTTAAACTCAAATACCCAACCTTCTTTATGCGTTGCGGTTTGTTGTTCGAAATCTACCGACCATCTTCTCTGCCAGTTTCTATTTGGGTGAGTCATTTTTTTCCTTTTAAAAGGCTGTGTTTTAGTAATCTGTTGATTTCAATTATTTGCAAGGGAAAAGACAATTATTTTCCGATTAGGAATAAACCTATCCTGTTGAATACCTTGAAGCCAAGTATGCCTATCAACACTATATTAAAACACAGCCAATCGGTTTGTACGGAGGTTTATTTTAATCGCTTATGCCGTCCCGGTCTTGGGGTTTTTGTTCGCTAGGGGCTTTGCCGGATTGCCCGCGACGGTTATGCCGTCCGGGATGTCGCACACGATAACCGCCCCCGCGCCGGCGGTAACCCCGCTGCCGACGGTTGTCTGCTGGCGGCTGCACGCGCCCGTGCCTATCCAGCTTTCTTCGCCGATACGCGTGTTGCCTGACAGGTGCGCGCCCGGGCTGATGTGGACGAAAGCATCAAGCAGGCAGTCGTGATCGACAGTGGCGGCAGTGTTCACAATCACGCCGTCTTTCAATACGCTGCCTGCCTGTACGACTGCCTGAGCCATAATGATGCTGCCCTGACCGACGGTTGCCGACGGGGAAACATATGCGTCCGGATGAACCAGAACGGGCAGTTTGAAGCCGAGCGCGGCGGCTTTTTCGGCGATTTGGCGGCGGATACGGTTGTTGCCGACGGCGACGGCGACGTCGTATTGTTCGGGCGATAAACTGTTTTCAAGTAGCAGCGTCGTGCCGATGACGGGGAAGCCGTTGACGCTGCCTTGGGTGCGGTCGTCCAGAAAAACGATTTCGCCGTATGTGCCGAGTGCGGCGGCAAGCTCGGCAACAACTTTGCCGTGTCCGCCCGCGCCGACGACGGCAAGTTTGCGTTTTCCTGTGAAAGGGGGCATGGTGGCTTCGCCCTGTGCGGAAATCCCTTCCTTGATTAATACTTTTTTAACCGTCAGCAGTAGGATTTTGATGTCGAGGCACAGGCTGAAGTGGTCGATATACCAGATGTCGCATGCGAAGCGTTCGTCCCATGAGGCGGCGTTGCGCCCGTTGACCTGCGCCCAGCCGGTAATGCCGGGTTTCATTTCGTGGCGGCGGTTTTGGAAGTTGTCGTACAGCGGCAGATATTGCATCAGCAGCGGGCGGGGGCCGACCAGGCTCATGTCGCCTTTGAGGACGTTCCACAGTTCGGGCAGTTCGTCCAGGCTGGCGGCACGCAGTTTTTTGCCGAACGGTGTCAGGCGTTCTCCGTCGGGCAGCGGAATGCCGTCTGAATCAAGCGCGTCGCGCATGGAACGGAATTTGACCATTTTAAAAGGTTTTCCGTCCTTTCCGGGGCGTTCCTGAATGAAGAAGACGGGCGAACCCAGATTCTTGCGGATGAGGTACGCCAAAATCAGGAAAACGGGTGAGAGGATAATCAGTCCCGATGCGGAGGTGACGATGTCAAACAGGCGTTTGAAGAATTTACTCATGGGCTAATCTTTCAATCAGGTTGACGATTTTCCGATAGGAAATGTCGCGCCTGAAGCGGCGGACGATTTCGTCGGACTGAACGGGGTCGTTTTTGCACGCCATTTGGCAATCGATGATATCGTGCCCGTGCCGCCCAAGCCTGCCATAGATGTGGTCAAAACGATTTTCATAATGGGAAACCTTGTTTTTTCAAATAATGAAACAGTTTGTGCAAATCTTTCCGGTGGCGCAGGATGCAGCCTGCCAGATATGCCGCCCATACGCCGGCAAACAGGGGATAGTTTGCCGGCGTGCCGAAGCAGGTGTAGGCCGCCGAGGAGGTCAGGCAGAACAAGGTGTGCAGATAAAGCGGCAGGCGTTTGAGCGGCTGCCACAGGCGGCAGGAGCTTTCGGTCTTGAAAGCAAAAAACAGCCAGAATGAGGCGGCACAGGCAACCGCCGCGCCGCGCGCGCCGCCGGACGGTACGGAAAGCCCCAGCAGCAGCAGGTTTGCCGCCAGCGCGCCCAAGGTGGCGAGCGCGATCGGGCGCGTTTTGCGGACGACGTTCAAACCGATGCCGCTGATTTCTACCAGCGTGCAAAACAGCGGCGGCAGCATACACGATACGACGATAAACCTGACGGCGGTGTAGTTTTCCGGCAGCAGGAGGGAGGCAAGGGGCGAGAAAATGCCGGTCAGGCAGAGGGCGGAGGCAAGCAGGGCGGCGGCGGATTCTGCCGTTGCTGAGAGGCGGGCGGGCGGGGCGTTTTCTTCGATTGCGCGGAAAATATACGGTGTCCAAACCGTTGAAAAGATGCTTTGGAACAATAATGCCGCCCCGCCGAACGAAATACCCATCGAATAAACGCCGAGCTGTTCCAGACCGGCATATTTTTTCAGGAACAAACGGTCGGCGGATGCCAGCCCCCAATAGGCGATGCTGCTCAGTGCGATCGGTATGCCGTAGCGCAGCCCCCGGTGCAGGACGGCGGATGAAAACGGTGCGCGCCGGACGGCCTTCAGACGGCATCGGTTTTGAAACAGCAAAAAGGCGGCGGCGGCAAGGTTTGCCAGCGCGTAAACGGCGGTCAGGACGGCGGTGTTCGCCGGAAAGTGCAGCAGCCCGACCGTTAGCGGCAGCAGCAGCAGCAGGGCGAGCTTGGGCACGAGTTGCGCGGACGAAAAGGCAAGGGCGCGTCCTTCCATACGCAAAACCAGTAAGAGAAAGCGGATGGGCAGGAAGCTCAGTTCAAACAGCACCAGCCCGATGCCGGCGGCGGCATCGTCGAGCGAAAACAGGATTTCAGACGGTATGGCCGGATGGGAAAGCAGCAGGGCGGCTATCGCGGCGGAAAACAGCAGCGGCGGCAGGAACAGGGTTTTGAACAAAGTGTCTTTGTCGTCGGCGGCATAGTATTCGCGGACGTATGCCTGATCCAGCCCGAGGCACAATACCGACACCGTCAGTCCCGCTGCCGTCTGCATCAGCACGATGCGCCCGATGTCGTCGGCGGGGAAATACCACGACAGCAGCGGCAGGATGATGACGGCTAAAACCGCGCTGCCGATCGAGCCTGCCGCGTAGCCGAGGATTTCTTTTGTGTCCATTTTTGATGTCCGGACGGAGGCGGGATGCTGCCTATGCCGTCTGAAGCCTTTCTTGATCGGAATTTGACGGCTTTCAGACCGTCGCGGCTGCCGGCGGGGTGCGGCAGTCCGGGTTGCGCTTTTTCGGGTGGGCGGCGGTCTGAATGGTGCCGTTTTTTATCGGCGTTATTATATAGTGAAACGGCGCAAACCCTTTAAAAGGCGTTGCCGTTTTTCCGGAACACGGTTTTGATGTCGTGTCCGAGGATTTCGCTTGAAACGGGTGTCCACAAGGGCGGTGCGGAAAGGGCGGCGCGGTTTTCGGGCAGGGAAAACAGGTCTTTGCCGCTGCCGAGGATTTTGGGCGAACGGTACAGCACGATTTCGTCCGCCAAATCTTCTGCCAAAAAGGCGGAGGTGAGTCGGAAACCGGCTTCGACCATGAGTTCCCCTATGCCTTCGTCGGCAAGCAGGCGCATCAGGCTGTTCAAATCGATTTTGCCGTCTGCCGTTTCAGACGGCATCAGGATGCGGATGTGTGCGTGTTCCCGATAGGGGCGGAGTTTGTCTTCGTCGCGTTCCAAGGTGGCGATGTAGGTCGGAGATTGTCCGTCGGTAACCAAATGGCTGTTCGGGGGCAGACGCAGGCGGCTGTCTAACACGATGCGCGCGGGTTGGCGCAAAGTTGGAAAAGCGCGGACGTTGAGTTGGGGATTGTCCGCCAACACCGTGCCGATGCCGGTCAGCACCGCGCAGCTTTCGGCACGTAAAGTTTGTACGTCGGCACGCGCTTCTTCGCCGGTAATCCAAAAGCTGCTGCCGTCTGAAAGGGCGGTTTTGCCGTCCAGCGAAACGGCGCATTTGAGGCAGACGAAGGGACGGCGGCGTTCGATGCGCGACAGGAAGCCTCGGTTGAGTTCGCGTGCTTTGTTTTCAAGCAGTCCGCATTCTGTTTTGATGCCTGCCGATGCGAGCAGGGCAAGCCCTTTGCCTGCAACCAGCGGGTTGGGGTCGCGCATGGCGGCAACGACGCGTGTTACGCCGGAACGGAGCAGGGCTTCGGCGCAGGGCGGCGTGCGTCCGTAATGGCTGCACGGTTCGAGGGTAACAAAGGCGGTCGCGCCTTGTGCCATTTCGCCCGCCTGACGCAGGGCGTGGACTTCGGCGTGCGGTTCGCCTGCTTTGACGTGGAAGCCTTGTCCGACAATTTGTCTGCCGTGTGCGATAACGCAGCCGACGCGCGGATTGGGCGAAGTGGAAAAACGCCCCAAAGCGGCAAGTCGGAGGGCGTTTTCCATCATGGATATATCTGTGTCCGAAAACATAGGGATACCGTATCAGTATGGGTTGGGGGAATCAGGCTTTGCCGCCTGTTTTGACGGCTTGCGCCAGCCACGAGGCGAAATGTTCCGGGCTGTCGAAGCGTTTGTGCAGTGCGGCGAAGCGTACGGCGGCTTCCGTATTTTGCCCGAACAGCTCTTCCAGCACGATTTCGACAAGTCCGGATGAGGATATGTCGCGCTGACCCGAAGTGTAGAGCCTGAGTTCCGTCAGGCGGGCGGTTTCATCGATCTGTTCGGGTGTCAGGGCGGATTTTCGGGCGGCGGCGGTCAGGTCGTTGCGGAGGCGTTGTGCATTGAAGGGCGAACGTTTTTTGTCCGGGCCGATGACGGCGGGCATTTTGAGTTCGGCGGTTTCGAGCGTGCCGAAGCGTTTGCCGCAGTTGGGGCATTGGCGGCGGCGGCGCACGGCGTTGCGTTCTTCCATCAGGCGCGAATCGGCGACGCGGGTGTCGGGGTGGGCGCAAAACGGGCATTTCATAGTGTTTCTCCCTGATGCCGTCTGAACGTCAAACCGATACGCCGGCGGCGCGGGCGATTTCCAGACCTTCTTCGGTACTCATATAGACGGGGTTTTCGGGACGGTCGTGCCGGACGATGTTGCCTTCGCGGAGCATGACCAGTTCGTCCGCGGCAAGTTGGGACCACGTTTCATCGCGCGTTAGCGGCAGGGTGGCGATGACGGCGACGCGGTCATCCGGCGTGGTTACTTCGGCAAAATCGACCATTACATCGTCGTCGAGCAGGCGCGCCTTGCCGAACGGGGCTTGGCGGACGATGTAGTGCAGCAGCGTGCTGGCGTGGGCAAACAGGGAAATGCCGTCTGAAAGCATAAAGTTAAACAGCCCGAATTTGCGGATTTCGTGCGTCAGCCCCGCAATCGCGTCAAACAGCGTGTCGTCGTCGGGACGGGCGGCAAAGCGTGTGCGGAGGCGGTTGAGGATGTGGCAGAACGCGCGTTCGGAATCGGTTGTGCCGACGGGGTGGAAAAATTCGCCCTGTTCGGGGAAAAAATCGACCAAATGCCCGTTGTGGGCAAACAGCCAGTAGCCGCCCCACATTTCGCGCATAAAGGGATGGGTGTTCGCCAGCGAGGTTTGACCTTGCGAGGCTTTGCGGATATGGGCGACGACGTTTTCCGATTTAATCTGGTAGGCGCGCACGAGGTCGGCGACGGGGGAATTTGCACTCGGTTTGTCGTCATGGAACAGGCGTACGCCCTTGCCTTCGAAAAAGCCGATGCCGAAACCGTCGGCGTGATGGTCGGTAATGCCGCCGCGCCGGCGGAAACCTTCAAAGGAAAACATAATATCGGTCGGCGTATTGCAGTTCATGCCCAGCAGTTGACACATAGTTTGTCCAAATGATTCAGATGGTCGCAAGTATTCGGATTATACCCCGAACCGAAAATGCCGTCTGAAATACGGCTTGTTCCCCATTATTTCCGCGAAAACAGAAAACAAAGACGGAAACTTAAGATTCCGTCATTCCCGCGCAGGCGGGAATCTAGAATTTCAATGCCTCAATAATTTATCGGAAAAAAACCAAAAACCTTCCGCCGTCATTCCCACGAAAGTGGGAATCTGGAAATGAAAAGCAACAGGAATTTATCGGAAATGACCGAAACGGAACGGACTGGATTCCCACCTGCGCGGGAATGACGGGGTGTTTCGGGTTGCTGTTATTCCGGATAAATTCCTGTGATTTTGAATTTCCGGATTTCCATCTGTGCGGAAATGACGGCGGACAGATTGTCGTTATTCCGGATAAATCCCTGCAATATGGAATAACCGGATGCCCGCTTTCGCGGAGAAAGATGATGGAAAATCATCATCGTGCGTCAAACCCGCGCGGCAGCACATCGGCAGAGGAAATCAGAGATACGGTTGCAGGGTGCGGCGGAGGATGTCCGTGTCAGTAATTTCGGTGATGACGGCTTCGCCCAGACGGTTCAACCCGATAAAGCGCATCACGCCGCCGCTGACTTTTTTATCGTGGCTCATATGTTCGAGCCATTTTTCAAAGGCAAACACGGGCGGCGCGGACGGCAGTCCGGCGGCTTCAAACAGGGCGGCAAGCCGTGCGGTATCTGCGGCGGAGATTTTGCCCAGTTGTTCGGACAAACGCGCCGCCAACACGCAGCCGGCGGCGACGGCCTCGCCGTGCAGCCATACGCCGTAACCCATTTCCGCTTCGACGGCGTGTCCGAAGGTGTGTCCGAGGTTGAGCCATGCGCGTATGCCCTGTTCGGTCTCGTCTTGGGCGACGATGTCCGCCTTCATTTGGCAGCAGCGGTACACGGCTTGGGTGAGGCGCGCGCGTTCGAGTGCCATCAGTTCGGGTATATGCTGTTCCAGCCATTCAAAAAAACTAATGTCGCCGAGCGCGCCGTATTTGATGACTTCCGCCATACCGGCGGACAATTCGCGGACGGGCAGGGTGTGCAGCGTATCCAAGTCGGCAAGCACCGCCTGCGGCTGGTAAAACGCGCCGATCATATTTTTGCCGAGTGGGTGGTTGATGGCGGTTTTGCCGCCGACGGAGGAATCGACCTGACTTAATAAAGTAGTGGGAATTTGAACAAATGGCGCGCCGCGTTGATAAGTAGCCGCCGCAAAACCCGTCATATCGCCGATCACGCCGCCGCCCAGTGCGATGAGCGTGGTTTTGCGTTCGGCGCGGTTTTGCATCAGCCCGTCAAAGATGAGGTTGAGCGTCTGCCAGTTTTTGTGCGCCTCGCCGTCGGGCAGGATGATGCTGAAATGGGGAATGCCTGCCGCATTCAATGCCGTCTGAAGCGTGCCGAGGTAGAGCGGGGCGACGGTTTCGTTGGTAATGATGGCGGCGCGTTTGCCCAAATGCGGTTTGAGCAGGCTTCCTGCCTGCGGCAGCAGCCCGTTGCCGATAAAGATGGGGTAGCTGTGGGACGGGGTGTGTACGGTCAGTGTTTTCATGCGTCGGTTTTTATTCGGATAAAAGGTTGAGCAGGGTTTGTATGGTTTGTCGGCAGTTTCCCGATTCGACGGTGAAGTCGGCGGTTTGCCTGTAAAGCGGGTCGCGTGCGGCGTAGAGTTCGCGCAATTTCGCCAAAGGATCGGCAACTTGCAGCAAAGGGCGGCTGTTGTCGCAGCGCGTGCGTTCGAGCAGGGTTTCGGGCGGGGCGTGCAGATAAACGACTGTGCCGCTTTTGCGGATAAGGGCGCGGTTTTCTTCTTTTAACACCGCGCCGCCGCCGGTGGACAGGACGATATGCGGCAGGACAATCAGTTTTTTGAGTATGGCGGTTTCGCGCGAACGGAATCCCTGTTCGCCTTCCATTTCAAATATGGTGGGGATGGAAACGCCGGCGGCTGCCGAAACTTCATGGTCGCAGTCGTAAAAGCGGTAATTTAGGGAGCGGGCAACCTGTCTGCCTAGAGTGGTTTTGCCCGCGCCCATCAGTCCGATGAGGATGAGTTTGTCGGTAAAATTTTTCATGGCGTAATTTTATACGATATTGGCAGGACTGGTAGGGGCTTAAGGTATATCGGGATGGTAATTCAGTTTCAAGCGGCATTTTGACGGGTGTTGGATTTTAGATAAAAAAAGGCATATGCCGTAAACATATGCCCTTATTTTGCCGCATCAATAGCGCAGGCTGTTGCCGGCCGTATCCATAATCCTCGGGGTAATGAAAATCAGCAGTTCGCGGCGGTTGGTGCTTTTCCCGCGTGTTTTAAAGAGGTTGCCGATAACGGGGATGTCGCCCAACAGGGGGACTTTGGTCAGCGTATTGCCGTTCTCTTCTTCATAAATGCCGCCTACAATCAACGTGCCGCCGTTTTCAACCATAGCCTGCGTATTCAGGTTTTTGGTTTGGATACACTTGGTCGTTTCATCTTTCACAGTACAGTCGACAGGTGTGTCTTTATTGATTTTGACGGTCATAATGATTTGCCCGTCGGGCGTGATGTTCGGCGTAACGGTTAATCCCAAGACAGCTTTTTTGAAGGTTGTGGTCGTGCTGCTGCTGCCGCCCGAACTTGAAGTGTCTTGGAAGGGGATTTCCGTACCGGATTCGATTTTGGCTTCTTTCCGGTTTTGGGTCAGTACGCGCGGATTGGCAAGCGTTTTGGTTTTTGAAAGCGACTCGGATGCGGACAATTCCAAATTCAACGCGCCGGAGGAAATCGCGCGCACCAGTGAAATGCTGTTTGCGGCAGCGGCAACCGGCAGGTTGATGCTGGTTTGGGCAGACCATTTGCCGTCGCCGCCTTCAAAACCCGAGTTCACACCCCAGCCGAATGCGTGGTCTGCATCTTTCAGTTTTTTCTTGCCTGTCGCGCCGAACTTAACGCCCAAATCGCGCGAGAAGCCGTCTGCCGCTTCGACGATACGCGCCTCAATCATCACTTGTTGCGCGGGCACGTCCAATTCGTCAATCAGTTTGCGGAATTTTTCGATGACGCTGCGGGTGTCGGTAACAATCAGGGTGTTGGTGGCGGGATCGATCAGCACGCTGCCCCTGCCGCTGATAAGCGTGTTGCGGTTTCCGGTGGTGTCGGCATTGTCCAAACGCAGGATGCTGCGGAATTCTTCCACATTTTTGTATTTCAACTGGAAGTTTTGGGAATACAGCGCACCCAGATCGGCAATGTCTTTTTCTGCCTGCAAGAGGGCTTTGTCTTTGGCAAGCAGTTCGTCGCGGGGCGCGATGTTGACGATGTTCCCTTGCTGGCGCATATCGAGGTTGCGCGCCTGCATAACCAAATCCAAAGCCTGATCCCAAGGTACGTCTTTGAGGGAGAGGGTCATTTTGCCGTTGACGGAATCGCTGGCAACAATGTTCATCCCGGATTCTTTTGCCAAAATCTGCAGGATGGTGCGGACTTCGACATCTTGGAAGTCAAGGGAGATTTTCCGACCTTTGAAGGTTTTGGGCGCATTGTTCACGCCGCCCGACTCGAGGTTTTGTTTTTTCGGCAGGACTTGGAAGGTAAAGTATCCGGGCGCGGCGGATTTGTTGACGAGTTCCCAGTTGCCGGCTGTTGTGATAATCAGCTGGGTGTCGTTATTGAAGCGTTTCAGCGTAACCTTTTGAACCGGTGTTTTGAAGTCTGCCACATCCAAACTGCGTTGGAGCGCGGTCGGCAGGGTATGGTTTTTCAGCGTAACGATGATGTGGTCGCGCTGTTGGCTGATGTCGGGCTGCCCGGCAAAGCCCAATGCCGCCAATTCGATAATGCCGGCATTTTTGCCGTCTTTGCGGAAATCGATATTGGTTTGTTTTGCCTGTACAGCCGCCGTTTGTTGTGTTGCGGGGCTGAATGGGGCGGATACGGATACTACGGACTCGGTAAACGGTGCGGCAGCCTGTTGTTTTGCCGGTGCGGCAGGCGCGGCTTTTACGGCGGGGCGGGTGGGGGCGGATGTGGTATCGTCTGATTCGTTGATGAGAATCCAAACTTCATTTCCGCGTACTTCGGTATTGTATTGGCCCGGTTTGTTCAGATTCAGAACCAGACGCGCACGGCTGCTGTTTTGTGCGGCACTGATTTTGCTCAACAGAGGGTCGGCATATTCGAGTACCTGTTGATCCATGGAAATGCCGGTTTGTTCAAAGTCCAAGGCGATGCGGGCCGGTGAGGAGGTTATGAAGCCGGTCGGGTTGACAACTTCTTTGTCAAAGCTGACTTTGACGATTTTCTGTTTGTTGGGCAGGGAGGAGACTTTGATGTCTGTAATGTTTCCTGCCGATGCCGTCTGAAAGGCGGCGGTTGCGACAAACAGGCCGGAAATGATTTTTGTCAGTTTGGTATTCATATGGATTAATCCCCTTCTTAATTTTGTTCTGCGGCGGGTGCTGCCGCTTGTTCGGTGTTTTTGTCGGAAGCGTTCAGAGGCAGTTCCGCCCTGCGGGAAACCCAGTTGCCCGTACCGTCTTCGATTAATTCGTTCAAAACGATGCTGTCGTCGGTAATGCTTTGGATTTTACCGTAATTTTGCCCCAAATAGTTGCCGATGCCGACTGTGTAGACATAACCGTCGGCTTCAACGAAGCCGGATACTTTCTGACCGGACTTCACAATGCCGACATAGCGTATGTTTTCCAAGCTGAATTTTTCTAGCGTTTCTTTAATACGCTTGGTGTCGGGGGCGTTCCCCCCTTTTTTGGCAGCTTCCATTCGGTGGAAATCGAAAGCGTTGGGTCCTGTCGTCTGAGGGGGGCTGTATACCGGCGCGACCGGCAGGGTCGGAGCTTGGAAAGGTATGATTCCTGCTTTGGCTTCCTGCTGTGTCTGAGCCATCCACCCGTTCAGGTCTTCAGCATCTTGGGAACAGGCGGATAGGGCGGCAAGGCTGATGAATAAGGCGTAATATTTCATGGTTTCCCTAACATAAGTTATTTTTGTTCGGCATTTTGTGCCGCTTCTGCAGCCTGCTGTTGTGCGGCAAGTTCTTCTATGGATTTTGCCTTATAGGTAGTGGCAATGGCGCTGAGGTTCAGGATGTTGCTTTTGCCGTCCGCCCCCCCTCCGTTTTCGGAGGATTGGGTAATTTTGAGCGATTCAAGGGTGATAATCCGCGAAAGGCTGCCGACATCGCGCGTGAACTGGCTGATTTGATTGTAGTTTCCGGTAATGGAAATGGAATAGGGCAGCCTTTGTATCGGGCCGTCGTCAACAGGCGGCTGCGGTATGACGCTGTCCAAGCGCAGGCCGTTGCTCGAACCCGCCTGATGAAGCTCTTGAACCAGATTGGGAATTTCGGAATCGGTCGGAAGCTGTTTCAGCATAATGTTGAAGGCGGATCGGATGGCGGCAAGCTCTTCTTTCAGGTTGTCCAAACTGGCCGCGTCGATACTTTTCTGTTTGTAGGTGTTTTTCAGTTCGGTTTCTTTTGCTTCATATTCCTCAAGGGATTCCATCTGGCTTTTGAACAATCCGGCATAACCGCCGCCCAGTATGGCGGCAACGACCAGCAGGGCGATAAAAAGCCTGGCAGGAAGGTTGAGCAGGTGAAGGTTGTTGAAATCCAAGTTGTTTTTAGATGATTTAGAAGCCATTCAGTTTGCCTCCTGTGCATTTCCCGAAGCCGGATTCTCTTTGGATTCGGCCGCCTTTATGATAGGTTGTAATGTTGCCTGAAGGGTAAATTCTTGATACGAATTGTTTTTCTTGATGCTTAACAATTCGGGTTGCTTGAATATGCCGGTATTGGGCATCGCCCTCATCATGGCGGCAACGCGGTTGTCGCTGGATGTTCTGCCGTTGAGCCGGTAAGAGTCGGCGGTAACTGCATCCAGCGAGGTCAGGTAGGTGCTTTCGGGGACAGCCTCATTCAGGCTGTCGAGGATTTTTGCGGCTTGGAGGCGTTTGAGCTGGAGTTCCTCGATTTTGTTTTTCTTAATCAGGAAGGCATCTTTTTCCTGTTTGAGCTTTTGTATTTCCGACAGCTCGGTATCCAAGTGTGCGATGGAGGTTTCCAGCAGCGTGTTTCTTTCCGACTGGTTATTGATCATGTTGTCGATAAACAGGTAGGTTGCCGCAACGGCGGCAACGCCCGTCAGCACGGCGCCGTACATCAGCATTTTAAACTGCTGCTGTTTGCGCTTGTTCATCTCTTCCCTGTAGGGGAGGAGGTTGATTTTGATTAAATTGTTCATAATTATAATCCCCGTACCGCCAAACCGAACGCCCTGGTCAGTGTCGGCGCATCAAGTTCGAATTGTTGTTTGTCTGTTTTGAGGTCGTCCGCAAAATAACGCGCGGGATGGACGCATTGTACATCCGCATTGGTTTGAGAGGCGACGGTTTGGGCGATGCCTTCCTGGCGCACCGCTTCCCCCGTCAGCAGGATATGCTTGATGTCGGTCATATCGTCTGCGGTCTGCGTGGTGTAATAAAACTGCAAGACCCTTTGTATTTCTTGGGTAATCTGCTGGTTGAAATGGTCTGCCACTCTTTCTTGGTAATCGGAAGGTTTTTGCGGGGAGTTGATGATTTCTTCCGCTTTTTCTTCTGTCACCTGATAGGTGCGCTGGATGAGTTGGTTGAGCTGTTCTTCGCTGACGGAGGGTTCCTGTTTGTATAGGATTTTTCCGTCTTGGATGACCAAGGCGTAGGTTTGTGCGGCATATACGCCGAAAATGGCGACTTTTTCGGCTGCAAGTTCGGGGGCGAAATGGTTTATCCACAGCGCGTAGGCGTTGTATTGCCCGAAAATGTCCACATCAAGCGCGGATAATTTCATACCGGCGGCGTTGAATGCGTCAATCAGGGGTTCGATTTCATCCTTTCTCGATGCAACGGCCAAAACAGCTTCGCCGGCGGCCGATTGGGACAAGACCTGATAGTCGTAATTGGCTTCTTCGAGCGATATCGAGCTGACTTCGGAGATGGAGGACTCCACGAACCCCTGCAGATCCAATTCCGCATCTTTGGCCGTGTAGGTCAATTGTTCGATGGTTGTCAGATTTTGCGGGACGGATGCGATGATGTTTTTGCACGAAGCACCCAGTTCGGCATAGGCTTGTTGCAAATATGTAACAAGTTGATCGTAATTTTGAACTTTGTTGCCTTGGACAATATTTTTCGGCAGTTTGACAATAATGTATTTTTCCAATTGGATTTGGTTTAAACTACGTCCTGACAATTGGACCATTTTGATGGAATGTTGGTCGATGTCGACGCCGATTGCCGTGCGGTTATTGAGCCCTGAGGATTTCTTTTGGGGCTTGGCATCTGTTTTTTTAGGGTTTTTCAAGCTGTTAAACAAGCGCATGATGAAGTTCCTACTTTATTTGTACAGTGAGTAACCGTTTCGGTATCCGTAATGGATTTCTTGTTTTTTACACGTTGAAACTGTGCTTTGTAGAAATCGGCTGCTATTTTACTTTATTTAATACCGATAATGGTAAATTATCATTCAGCTATGATTAAAAAGATTATAACTACCTGTTTTGGTTTGGTTTTGGGATTATGTGTATTTGGAGTGGGGCTGGTTGCCATTGCTATTTTGGTAACGTATCCGAAACTGCCGTCTTTGGATTCTTTGCAGCATTACCAGCCTAAAATGCCGTTGACTATTTATTCGGCGGATGGAGAAGTCATCGGTATGTATGGGGAGCAGCGGCGCGAATTTACAAAAATCGGCGATTTCCCCGAGGTGTTGCGGAATGCGGTTATCGCCGCCGAGGACAAACGCTTTTACCGGCATTGGGGGGTGGATGTTTGGGGTGTTGCCCGCGCTGCCGTCGGCAATGTCGTGTCCGGCAGCGTGCAGTCGGGTGCGAGTACGATTACACAGCAGGTGGCGAAAAATTTTTATTTGAGCAGTGAAAAAACGTTCACACGCAAATTCAATGAGGCGTTGCTTGCCTATAAAATCGAGCAGTCTTTAAGCAAAGACAAAATCCTCGAGTTGTATTTCAATCAGATTTACCTCGGTCAGCGCGCCTATGGTTTTGCATCTGCCGCGCAAATCTATTTTAATAAGAATGTCCAAGATTTGACTTTGGCGGAAGCCGCCATGCTTGCGGGACTGCCCAAGGCTCCGTCCGCCTATAATCCGATTGTTAATCCGGAACGTGCCAAGTTGCGCCAGAAGTATATTTTGAACAATATGCTCGAGGAGAAGATGATTACCGTGCAACAGCGCGATCAGGCGTTGAATGAGGAGCTGCATTACGAGCGGTTTGTTCAGAAAATCGATCAGAGTGCTTTATATGTGGCGGAGATGGTGCGTCAGGAACTGTATGAGAAATACGGTGAAGATGCCTATACGCAGGGTTTTAAGGTTTATACCACGGTCCGCACCGATCATCAGAAGGTGGCAACCGAAGCATTGCGCAAGGCTCTACGGAATTTCGATCGCGGCAGCAGCTACCGCGGTGCGGAAAACTATATCGATTTGAGTAAGAGTGAAGATGTCGAGGAGACTGTCAGCCAGTATCTGTCGGGACTCTATACCGTCGATAAAATGGTTCCCGCCGTTGTGTTGGATGTTACTAAAAAGAAAAATATCGTCATACAGCTGCCCGGCGGCAGGCGGGTTACGCTTGACAGGCGCGCCTTGGGTTTTGCGACCCGCGCGGTCGATAATGAGAAAATGGGTGAGGACCGTATCCGCAGGGGTGCGGTCATCCGTGTCAAAAACAATGGCGGGCGTTGGGCGGTGGTTCAAGAGCCGCTCCTGCAAGGTGCTTTGGTTTCGCTGGATGCAAAAACCGGGGCGGTGCGCGCGCTGGTCGGCGGTTATGATTTTCACAGCAAAACATTCAACCGTGCCGTTCAGGCAATGCGGCAGCCGGGTTCGACCTTTAAGCCGTTTGTCTATTCGGCGGCATTATCTAAGGGGATGACCGCGTCCACAATGGTTAACGATGCGCCGATTTCCCTGCCGGGGAAAGGGCCGAACGGTTCGGTTTGGACACCTAAAAATTCAGACGGCAGATATTCGGGATATATCACTTTAAGGCAGGCTCTGACGGCTTCCAAAAATATGGTTTCCATCCGTATTTTGATGTCTATCGGTGTCGGTTACGCGCAACAGTATATCCGGCGTTTCGGCTTCAAACCGTCCGAGCTGCCTGTCAGCCTGTCTATGGCTTTAGGTACGGGCGAGACGACACCGTTGAGGATAGCGGAGGCATATAGCGTATTTGCGAACGGCGGATATAGGGTTTCTTCGCACGTGATCGATAAGATTTATGACAGAGACGGCAGGTTGCGTGCCCAAATGCAACCTTTGGTGGCCGGGCAAAATGCGCCTCAGGCAATCGATCCGCGCAATGCCTATATTATGTATAAGATTATGCAGGATGTGGTCCGTGTCGGTACGGCAAGGGGGGCAGCTGCGTTGGGAAGAACGGATATTGCCGGTAAAACGGGTACGACCAATGACAATAAGGATGCGTGGTTTGTCGGGTTTAACCCTGATGTGGTTACTGCCGTATATATCGGCTTCGACAAACCTAAGAGTATGGGGCGTGCCGGCTACGGCGGTACGATTGCGGTGCCGGTTTGGGTGGACTATATGCGTTTTGCGTTGAAAGGAAAGCAGGGCAAAGGGATGAAAATGCCTGAGGGTGTGGTCAGCAGCAATGGCGAATACTATATGAAAGAACGTATGGTAACCGATCCAGGCTTGATGCTGGACAACAGCGGTATTGCGCCGCAACCTTCCCGACGGGCAAGAGAAGATGATGAAGCGGCAGTAGAAAAAGAACAGCAGGGAAGGTCTGACGAAACGCGTCAGGATGTACAGGAAACGCCGGCGCTTCCGAGCAATACGGATTCCAAACAGCAGCAGTTGGATTCTCTGTTTTAAAGACTCCGCGAAATGCCATCTGAAAAGTCTTTCAGACGGCATTTTAGATTTGGCAGTGGCAATTTTTTAAATGTTTGCGGTCGGTCAAGTGGGGGAAATACGGTTTCCGTATAATTGGGGTCAGTCTTCCTCTGGAGAGGAAGCGGCGACATCTACTGCGTCAAACCAGTTTCCGACAGTTCGGTTGACTTCGTCAATACCTTGTTTTTTCAGGCTGGAAAACAGCTGTACGCTGATGTTTTGCCTGTCGGAATAAGGTTTGAGCAGTTTTTTGACTTGGGACAGGGTTTTTATCTGTTCGTTTTTGGATAATTTGTCGGCTTTTGACAGCAGGATGTGAACCGGCCTGCCGGTTGTGTGGAAAAAGTCCAGCATACGGATGTCGAGTTCTTTTAAAGGATGGCGGGCATCCATAATCAGAATCAGACCGATAAGCTGTTTCCGATGGCGGAGGTAGTCGCCGAGCAGATTGACCCAATGTGCGCGTACCGCTTCGGGGACTTGGGCATAACCGTAGCCGGGCAAATCGACCATAAAATTGCCGTTTTGCAGCTCGAAAAAGTTGATATGCTGCGTCCGTCCCGGTGTTTTTGAAACGTAGGCAAGACGGACATGGTTGGTCAGGGTATTGATGGCACTGGATTTTCCGGCATTGCTCCTGCCGACAAAGGCAATTTCGAGCGATGTGTCCGGCAGGTCTTTGAGATGGTTTACCGTCGTGAAGAATTTGGCGTTTTGAAAAAGGTTCATGGGCATATCCTTGTTTTTCCGCCGCCGTTTGTCCGACAGCAAAATATGCGGTTGGTTTTATGTGAAACACAGTAGTAATTTAATGTAAATTTAGTATAGAATATCACGTTTGCAGAATCATCGGTTTTAATCGGGTCAAAAATCCCGTATTTGAATATAAAAAGAGCATTGTTGCGTTATCCAATGCTGTAATCAGGAGCACTCCATGAAACGATTGACTTTATTGGCCTTTGTTTTGGCTGCCGGTGCGGTTTCCGCATCTCCCAAAGCGGACGTGGAAAAAGGCAAACAGGTTGCCGCAACGGTTTGTGCGGCTTGCCATGCAGCAGACGGTAACAGCGGCATTGCGATGTATCCGCGTTTGGCGGCACAGCATACTGCTTACATCTATCATCAAACCATCGGCATCCGTGACGGCAAACGCACCCACGGTTCGGCAGCTGTGATGAAACCGATGGTAATGAATTTGAGCGATCAGGATATTTTGAACGTATCCGCGTTCTATGCCAAACAGCAGCCGAAATCGGGCGAGACGAATCCGAAAGAAAATCCCGAATTGGGTGCGAAAATCTATCGCGGCGGCTTGGCGGATAAAAAAGTGCCGGCGTGTATGTCCTGCCACGGTCCGAGCGGTGCGGGTATGCCGGGCGGCGGAAGCGAGATTCAGGCTTATCCGCGTTTGGGCGGCCAGCATCAGGCATATATTGTCGAACAGATGAATGCCTACAAGTCCGGTCAGCGCAAAAATGCCATTATGGCGGATATTGCAAACCGTATGTCTGAAGAAGATTTGAAAGCGGTTGCCAACTTTATCCAAGGTTTGCGTTAATTCCGCAATAGTCTGTTTTAGAGGCCGTCTGAAAAGTTTTCAGACGGCTTCAGACAATTCTGCGATAAGTTTTTTCAATCGCAACCGTTGGAATCGATGCAGGCTGTCTTCATTGTCTTGAAATAAAAAGCATCAAGACAGTAGAATCGGGGCGTTGTTTTCTGTTTGCCCAATTCTGCTTTCCCATATTCCTGATGGCGGAATAAACACACAATGAGTAAATCCCGTATATCTCCCCCACTTCTTTCCCGTCCGTGGTTCGCTTTTTTCAGCTCCATGCGCTTTGCGGTCGCCTTGCTCAGTCTGCTGGGTATTGCATCGGTTATCGGTACGGTGTTGCAGCAAAACCAGCCGCAGACGGATTATTTGGTCAAATTCGGACCGTTTTGGGCGCAGATTTTTGGTTTTCTGGGACTGTATGATGTCTATGCTTCGGCATGGTTCGTTGTCATTATGCTCTTTTTGGTCATCTCGACCAGTTTGTGCCTGATTCGCAATGTGCCGCCGTTCTGGCGCGAAATGAAGTCTTTCCGGGAAAAGGTCAGGGAGAAATCTTTGGCGGCAATGCGCCATTCCGTGCTGATGGATGTGAAAATCGCGCCCGAAGTTGCCAAACGTTATCTGGAGGTGCAGGGTTTCAAGGTAAAGGCCGTCCATCGTGAGGACGGGTCGGTTCTGATTGCCGGCAAAAAAGGCACGATGAACAAATGGGGCTATATCTTTGCCCATGTTGCTTTGATTGTCATTTGTTTGGGCGGGCTGATAGACAGTAACCTGCTGTTGAAGCTGGGTATGCTGGCCGGTCGGATTGTTCCGGACAATCAGGCGGTTTATGCCAAGGATTTCAAGCCCGAAAGTATTTTGGGTGCGTCCAATCTCTCATTTAGGGGCAACGTCAATATTTCCGAGGGGCAAAGTGCGGATGTGGTTTTCCTGAATGCCGACAACGGGATGTTGGTTCAGGACTTGCCTTTTGAAGTCAAACTGAAAAAATTCCATATCGATTTTTACAATACGGGTATGCCGCGCGATTTTGCCAGTGATATTGAAGTAACGGACAAGGCAACCGGTGAGAAACTCGAGCGGACCATCCGCGTGAACCATCCTTTGACTTTGCACGGCATCACGATTTATCAGGCGAGTTTTGCCGACGGCGGTTCGGATTTGACATTCAAGGCGTGGAATTTGGGTGATGCTTCGCGCGAGCCTGTCGTGTTGAAGGCAACATCTATGCGGCAGTTTCCGTTGGATATCGGCAGGCATAAATACCGTCTTGAATTTGATCAGTTCACTTCTATGAATGTGGAGGACATGAGCGAGGGTACGGAACGGGAAAAAAGTCTGAAATCCACGCTGAACGATGTCCGCGCCGTTACTCAGGAAGGTAAAAAATACACTAATATCGGCCCTTCCATCGTGTACCGCATCCGTGATGTGGCAGGGCAGGCGGTCGAATATAAAAACTATATGCTGCCGGTTTTGCAGGAACAGGATTATTTTTGGATTACCGGCACGCGCAGCGGTTTGCAGCAGCAATACCGCTGGCTGCGTATCCCCTTGGATAAGCAGTTGAAAGCGGACACCTTTATGGCATTGCGTGAGTTTTTGAAAGATGGGGAAGGGCGCAAACGTCTGGTTGCCGACGCAACCAAAGACGCACCTGCCGAAATCCGCGAACAATTCATGCTGGCGGCGGAAAACACGCTGAACATCTTTGCACAAAAAGGCTATTTGGGGTTGGACGAATTTATTACGTCCAATATCCCGAAAGAGCAGCAGGATAAGATGCAGGGCTATTTCTACGAAATGCTTTACGGCGTGATGAACGCCGCTTTGGATGAAACCATACGCCGGTACGGATTGCCGGAATGGCAGCAGGATGAAGCGCGGAACCGTTTCCTGCTGCACAGTATGGATGCCTATACGGGGCTGACGGAATATCCCGCCCCTATGCTGCTGCAACTTGACGGGTTTTCGGAAGTGCGTTCCTCAGGTTTGCAGATGACCCGCTCGCCTGGTTCGCTTTTGGTCTATCTTGGTTCGGTATTGTTGGTTTTAGGTACGGTATTCATGTTTTATGTTCGGGAAAAGCGTGCATGGATATTGTTTTCAGACGGCAAAATCCGTTTTGCCATGTCTTCTGCCCGCAGCGAACGGGATTTGCAGAAGGAATTTCCAAAACACGTCGAGAGTCTGCAACGGCTCGGCAAGGACTTGAATCATGACTGAACACTATAAAACCCTTCCGGAACACGAGCTGCTAGTTCGAAAGTCTTTTATCCGTAATTTGAATATCTGGGATTGGGTGTTTGCCGCGCTGGTTTTTTCGGGTACGGTTTTCGTACAGACCCGTTCCGGTATGCATATGGACATTTACGAAACGGTCATGTTGTGGGCGAGTGCCGGTATTGCCATGTTTTTGGGTTGGTTTTTCAAACCGATGCGCTGGTTTGTGCCACTGTGCATATTGCTTGCTTATACCGCCGTCGGTTTGTACGGAGGCGACATCAAATCGGCAGAAGGCTTTTTGCTGCGGTATTTCCTCAGCAGCCAATCGGCGATCATGTGGCAGTGTGCTTTTGTCTTCTTCGCCCTGTTCGCCTATATTTCGGGCGCGGTTTTGGCAAGCGTAAAAAATGTGCCGACCAACACGCTGTTGGGTATGGGAACCGTGTTTGCATGGGTGTCTGCCGTAGCTGGCTTTACCGGTCTGCTGGTGCGCTGGCACGAAAGCTACCTGCTCCGTCCCGATGCTGGGCATATCCCCGTGTCCAACCTTTATGAAGTCTTCATCCTGTTTCTGGTGATTACCGCGCTGATGTATCTGTATTACGAGGGCAAATTCGCCGTGCAGAAATTGGGCGGCTTCGTGTTCGGCTTTATGGCGGTTGTCGTCGGCTTTGTGTTGTGGTACAGCGTGTCGCGTGAGGCGCATACCATCCAGCCGCTGATTCCCGCGCTCCAGTCTTGGTGGATGAAAATCCACGTTCCGGCAAACTTTATCGGTTACGGCGCGTTCTGTATTTCCGCGATGCTCGGTATTGCCGAACTGGTTTCCCTGAGTGCGGAAGAAAAAGGCGGAAAACTGTGGCTGCCGCCGTCGGCATTGATCGACGAGGTGATGTATAAGGCGATTGCCGTCGGCTTTCTGTTCTTTACCATTGCCACCATTTTGGGTGCGCTGTGGGCGGCGGATGCTTGGGGACGCTATTGGAGTTGGGATCCGAAAGAGACGTGGGCGTTCATCGTCTGGCTCAATTACGCCGTTTGGCTGCATTTGCGGCTGGTGGCAGGTTGGCGCGGCAAAGTGCTGGCGTGGTGGGCGATTATCGGTTTGTTCGTAACCGCATTTGCCTTTATCGGCGTGAATATGTTTTTGAGCGGGCTGCATTCTTACGGAACGCTTTGAATCAGGCAGAACATGCCGTCTGAAGGGCTTCAGACGGCATGTTCCGTTTTTGGGATACGGCAGTCGTGCCGAAATCCGCTAAAATACGTTTTTCAGTTTTTAACGGCATCAGACCATGTTGGTATTAGGAATCGAATCTTCTTGCGACGAAACAGGCGTTGCGCTTTACGATACGGAACGAGGATTGCGGGCGCATTGCCTGCACACTCAAATGGCAATGCACGCCGAATACGGCGGGGTTGTGCCGGAATTGGCAAGCCGCGACCATATCCGCCGCCTTGTTCCGTTGACTGAAGGCTGTTTGGCGCAGGCGGGCGCATCGTATGGCGACATTGACGCGGTTGCCTTTACGCAGGGGCCCGGTTTGGGCGGCGCGCTGCTGGCGGGTTCGAGCTATGCCAACGCGCTGGCTTTGGCATTGGACAAGCCTGTCATTCCCGTCCATCATTTGGAAGGACATCTGCTGTCGCCGCTGTTGGCGGATGAAAAACCCGACTTTCCTTTTGTCGCGCTGTTGGTTTCGGGCGGGCATACGCAGATTATGGCGGTCAGGGGCATAGGCGACTACGAGCTTTTGGGCGAGAGCGTCGATGATGCGGCGGGCGAGGCATTCGATAAAACGGCAAAATTGCTCGGATTGCCGTATCCGGGCGGCGCAAAGCTTTCCGAACTTGCTAAATCGGGTAGTACCGATGCCTTTATTTTCCCACGCCCGATGATTCATTCCGACGATTTGCAGATGAGCTTTTCGGGATTGAAAACCGCCGTATTGACCGCCGTCGAGAAAGTGCGCACGGAAAACGGGGCGGATGACATTCCCGAGCAGACACGCAACGACATCTGCCGTGCGTTTCAAGATGCGGTAGTAGAAGTGTTGGAGGCAAAAGTGAAAAAAGCCCTGTTGCAGACAGGGTTCAGAACCGTAGTGGTCGCCGGCGGAGTCGGTGCAAACCGCAAACTCCGCGAAACTTTCGGCAACATGACGGTGCAAATCCCGACCCCCAAAGGCAAGCCGAAACATCCGTCCGAAAAAGTCAGCGTGTTTTTCCCGCTGATGGCATACTGCACGGACAACGGTGCCATGATTGCCTTTGCAGGCGCGATGCATTTGAAAACGGGTAGGGAAGCCGGTGCATTTAATGTACGCCCGCGCTGGCCATTGTCCGAAATCGTCAAATGACAAAATGCCGTCTGAAATCGTTCAGACGGCATTTTTATTTTCGTTACGGTGCTTTATAGCGGTTGTACATGAACAGATACTGCGTCGGAAAACGGCGTATCCAATATTCGGTATTGCGGTTGAACACGGCGGCATCATGGGCTTTGTCGCCGTTCAATTCCCCTTGGACGGGGCGGATGTGCAACACGAAGCCTTGTCCGTCGGGTAGGCGTTCGCAGCAGAAAAACAGGGTTTTCACGCCTTTGACGTGTGCCAATTTTGCCGCCAGCGTCATCGTATAGGCAGGTTTGCCGAAAAAATCTACCCACACGCCGTCGCCGCCTTCCTGAGGCGAAGGGACGTGGTCGGGCAGGATGATGGTTGCCTCGCCCGCACGCAGGGCCTTGATGATTTGTTTGACCCCTTGTATGTTGGTAGGCGCGGTTTTTCCTTTGCCGCGAACCCTGCCTGCATGCATGATTTTGTCTATCGCTTTGATTTTCGGAGGTTTGTACATGGCGGTCAGTGGGGACGGAAGCTGCTGGCTGATGTAGCGTCCGCCCAAATCGTAGCTGCCGATGTGCGGCGTGATGAACAGCAGCCCTTCGCCCTTGTCCAAAGCCTGCTGCACGTGTTCCCAGCCATGTACCGCTTTGAACATTGTTTCGATGTCTTCCGGTTTTTTGAAAAACGCGGGGGCGAGTTCCAAACCGCATTTTGCCGTTTCCGCAAAAACGGCTTTGACCGTCTGCGTGTCGTGGTTCAAACCCGCCTGACGCATATTGGCAATAATGCGTGCCCGGTCTTCTTTACGCAGGTAAAACGCCAGATGCCCGAGGAAAACGCCCAGTTTGTGCAGTGAGGGCAGGGGCAGCAGGGAAAGGGATTTGAGCAGGGCGGTCAATAAGGTGTACATAGCAGGGGGTGAAAGGGGGAAACAGCCCGAATTGTAAACGAAAGATGCCGTCTGAAAAAGGGAACGGCTTGCGGCGGAAAGGCTTTTCTGCTAACATCGCCCGCTTGCATTAAGAGTTGGGAATTCCATGCCAACCTGCTTTTCAAACGGAAAGGTAAGGTGGACGGTTGAAAAACCGATGTGGTCCGCAAGGGCAATCCAAACCCGCTTAATGCGGGAATTTTTTTGCCTGTAAGAAACGCGCAACAGGATTCCGAAACAGCAGACAAGTGCGAATGTTTCTCACTTGTATAGAGAAAAAGCGGAGTTTTTGTTATGATTTCCGCTGTCCGAAATAAAAGGCCGTCTGAAAACACAGCAGCCTGTTTTTAATGAAAGAATAGCAATGAGCGAATATCTGTTTACTTCCGAATCGGTTTCCGAAGGCCATCCGGATAAAGTTGCCGATCAAGTATCCGATGCGATTTTGGATGCCATCTTGGCGCAAGACCCCAAAGCGCGTGTCGCGGCGGAAACCTTGGTCAACACAGGCTTGTGCGTATTGGCGGGCGAAATCACCACCACCGCCCAAGTGGACTACATCAAAGTCGCACGTGAAACCATCAAACGCATCGGCTACAACTCCTCCGAGCTGGGCTTTGACGCCAACGGCTGCGCGGTCGGCGTGTACTACGACCAACAATCTCCGGACATTGCCCAAGGCGTAAACGAAGGCGAAGGCATCGACTTGAACCAAGGCGCAGGCGACCAAGGCTTGATGTTCGGCTATGCCTGCGACGAAACCCCGACCCTGATGCCGTTTGCCATCTATTACAGCCACCGCCTGATGCAGCGTCAAAGCGAATTGCGCAAAGACGGCCGTCTGCCGTGGTTGCGCCCTGACGCAAAAGCCCAACTGACCGTGGTTTACGACAGCGAAACCGGTAAGGTAAAACGCATTGATACCGTCGTCCTCTCTACGCAACACGATCCGTCCATCGCTTACGAAGAGCTGAAGAACGCCGTCATCGAGCAGATTATCAAGCCCGTTTTGCCGCCCGAACTGCTGACCGACGAAACCAAATACCTGATCAACCCGACCGGCCGCTTCGTCATCGGCGGCCCGCAAGGCGACTGCGGTTTGACCGGCCGTAAAATCATCGTTGATACCTATGGCGGTGCGGCTCCGCACGGCGGCGGCGCGTTCTCCGGCAAAGACCCGTCCAAAGTGGACCGTTCCGCCGCCTACGCCTGCCGTTATGTTGCGAAAAACATCGTTGCCGCAGGCTTGGCAACCCAATGCCAAATCCAAGTTTCCTACGCCATCGGCGTTGCCGAACCGACTTCGATTTCCATCGATACTTTCGGCACCGGCAAAATCAGCGAAGAAAAACTGATTGCCTTAGTTCGCGAACATTTCGACCTGCGCCCCAAAGGTATCGTCCAAATGCTCGACCTCTTGCGCCCGATTTACGGAAAATCCGCCGCTTATGGACATTTCGGCCGCGAAGAACCTGAGTTCACTTGGGAACGCACCGACAAAGCTGCTGCATTGAAAGCAGCCGCGGGGCTGTAATTTGGTCTGAATAAAGAAATGCCGTCTGAAACCGAACCGCCTCCGGAGGCGGTTTGTGTTTCAGACGGCATTTTTGCAGCCTTTTGCAGCCTTAATGTTGCGTTACAATCGGAATTCTCGGTTCGTAGAGCAGGTCGTAGGTCGGCTTGTTGAGCAGGTCTTGGAGCGTGAAACCGTCCAGATACGTGAAAAACGACTTCATTGCACCGCCGAGTATGCCCGTCAGCCGGCAGGACGGTGTAATCAGGCATTCATTGTTCGGTCCCATGCACTCGACCAGCTGCATCGGTTCGAGGTGACGGACAACCGAGCCGATGTTGATGCGGTCGGGCGGTGCGGCAAGCCGCAGGCCGCCGCCTTTTCCGCGCACGCTGTGGAGGAAGCCGCCTTTGACCAGCGCGGTAACGACCTTCATCAGATGGCTTTTGGAAATGCCGTAGGTTACGGCGATGGTACTGATGTTGACCAGCGCATCGTCGTTGATGGCAGTGTAGATGAGGACGCGCAGCCCGTAGTCCGTATGTTGTGTCAAATACATGATTTTCTCGGTATGGATCGTTATTCTTATCGGTACGGTTTAAGTTTCACGGAAAATACCTTAATGGTTGAAACCCTGTCCGTCGGGGCGGTAGAATGCAGCCTGTCTGCGGCGGTATGCCGTCTGAAACATCCGCGCTACTGTTTGATAATTTGTTATTGTAACCTAAATTTATGAAACCGTTGAAACGACATTCCGCCCTTGTCGGGCTTTCGCGCGAACACCACCACTCGCTTTCCCTGTGCGTGCGTCTGTTGCGGACGCCTGGGGCAGACCATCGTGCCGAACTCGAGCTGCATTTTGCCGAACTGGAAATCCATTTCTGTGAAGAAGAAACCATGTTTGCCCCAATTTGGCAAAATATCGCGCTTGAGTTGAAAACCCGTTTTGAAGGCGATCACGCCAAACTGCGGCAGATGATGGCAAGCCCCGAATACGGTAACGCGGCGTGGAATATCGCTTTTGCCACAACCCTGCGCGACCACGCGCGCTTTGAAGAACGCGAGCTGTTTCCCGCCGTCGAACCGTTTTTGCCGGCATGATTCCGTTTTGCGGCAAATATATTAATGATAAACAAGGAACACACATGAAATTTACCAAGCACCCCGTCTGGGCAATGGCGTTCCGCCCGTTTTATTCGCTGGCGGCACTGTACGGCGCATTGTCCGTATTGCTGTGGGGTTTCGGCTACACGGGAACGCACGAGCTGTCCGGTTTCTATTGGCACGCGCATGAGATGATTTGGGGTTATGCCGGTCTCGTCGTCATCGCCTTCCTGCTGACCGCCGTCGCCACTTGGACGGGGCAGCCGCCTACGAGGGGCGGCGTTCTGGTCGGGTTGACCGCCTTTTGGTTGGCTGCGCGGATTGCCGTCTTTATCCCGGGTTGGGGTGCGGCGGCAAGCGGCATACTCGGTACGCTGTTTTTCTGGTACGGCGCGGTGTGCATGGCTTTGCCCGTTATCCGTTCGCAGAATCAACGCAATTATGTTGCCGTGTTCGCGCTGTTCGTCTTGGGCGGTACGCACGCGGCGTTCCACGTCCAGTTGCACAACGGCAATTTCGAGGGGCTGTTGGGCGGTTTGCAGTCGGGGCTGATTATGGTGTCGGGCTTTATCGGTCTGATCGGGATGCGGATTATTTCGTTTTTTACGTCCAAACGTTTGAACGTGCCGCAGATTCCCAGTCCGAAATGGGTGGCGCAGGCTTCGCTGTGGCTGCCTATGTTGACCGCCATGCTGATGGCGCACGGCGCGCTACCTTGGCTGTCTGCCGTTTTCGCGTTTGCGGCAGGTGTGATTTTTACCGTACAGGTGTACCGCTGGTGGTATAAACCCGTATTGAAAGAGCCGATGCTGTGGATTCTGTTTGCCGGTTATCTGTTTACCGGATTGGGGCTGATTGCGGTCGGCGCGTCTTATTTCAAACCCGCTTTCCTCAATTTGGGCGTGCACCTGATCGGCGTGGGTGGTATCGGCGTGTTGACTTTGGGCATGATGGCGCGTACCGCGCTCGGTCATACGGGCAATCCCATTTATCCGCCGCCTAAATCCGTTCCGGTCGCATTTTGGCTGATGATGGCGGCAACCGCCGTCCGCATGGTTGCCGTATTTTCTTCCGGTACCGCCTATACGCACAGTATACGCACATCTTCGGTTTTGTTTGCCATCGCGCTTTTGGTGTATGCGTGGAAGTATATTCCTTGGCTGATCCGTCCGCGTTCCGACGGCAGGCCCGGTTGAGTAAAACCGCCGCAGATTCCCGGTCTGCGGCGGTTTCGGTTTGGGCGCGATGCCATCTGAACATCAATTCTCATCAGACCAGCCGTCGCGCGTGGCTTTGGCTTCTTCAAAATAGCGGTACAGGGAGGGGCGGTCCCGGTTAAGCAGGATGGTTTCCAAAGTGTCCAACTGCCTGCCCAAGCCCCGAATCAGCTCCAACAGGTTGTCCCTGTTGGCAAGGCAGATGTCCGCCCACACGGCAGGGTGGCTGGAGGCGGTGCGGGTAAAGTCCTGAAAGCCCGTGGCGGCAAATTTCAGATACGCCTTTCCGTCGGGGTGGTCGAAAAGCTGGTGGACATAGGCGAAGGCGGCAAGGTGGGGCATATGGGAGACGGCGGCAAAAACCGCATCGTGTTTTTGCGCGTCCATCGTATAAATTTCGGCCCCGACGGCGCGCCATAGGTTTTCTATCAATGAGATGCCGTCTGAATCTTCGCCGCCGTGTGGTGTGATGATGAGTTTTCTATTTTGGAACAGGCCGTACTGCGCCGAATCTGCCCCGCTTCGGTCGGAACCGGCAATCGGGTGGGCGGCAATACAGCGGTGAATGCTGTCGGGCAGGCAGCGTCGGAAAGCCTCGATAACGGAGATTTTGGTGCTGCCGACATCGGAAATCCAAGCGTGGGCGGGTAAAACGGGTGCAAGCGCGGTTAAGATGCCGGAGACGGAGGCAACGGGCGTGGCGATAACAATCAAATCCGCATCGGCGATGCTGTTTTTATCGATGACGACGGAAGCCCGGTCAATCACGCCGCGTTCCAGCGCACGTTGCAGGTTGTCGTGGTCGGTGTCGATGCCGGTAACGGTGCGGACGAGTCCCTGTCTTTTGAGGTCGAGAACGAACGAACCGCCGATCAGCCCGACGCCGATGAGGGCAATATGGTTCAAAATGGGCATTTGTGTAAAGATTTTCGTCAACTGCCGTTATGGTAGCGTATCGGCGGAATATGCCGCAAGGTCGGCAGGAAAAAGGAGAAGAAATGGACAAAATCAGAGTTGCTGCCGTGCAGATGGTTTCGGGATTGTCGCCGGAAACCAACGTCGCCGCCATGAAACGCCTGGTCGCACGGGCGGCGGAGCAGGGTGCGGATTGGGTGCTGCTGCCCGAATATTGGGTGCTGATGGGCGCAAACGATACCGACAAACTTGCGCTTGCTGAGCCTTTGGGCGGCGGACGCTTTCAGACGGCATTGAGTGAAACGGCGAAAGCGTGCGGCGTGGTGTTGTTTGGCGGAACCGTGCCGCTGCAAAGCAGCGAGGCGGGCAAGGTGATGAATACGATGTTGGTGTACGGACGGGACGGCGTAAGAACGGGTCTGTATCACAAAATGCACCTCTTCGGTTTTTCCGGTTTGGGCGAACGCTATGCCGAAGCCGATACCATCAGCGCGGGACGGGAGGTACCGCACTTGTCGGCAGAGGGCGTGCCGGTGGCGGCAGGTATTTGTTACGATGTCCGCTTTCCCGAATTTTTCCGCCGCCAGCTGCCGTTTGACGTATTGATGCTTCCGGCGGCATTTACCCATACGACTGGCAAGGCGCACTGGGAGCTGCTTTTGCGTACGCGTGCCGTCGAAAACCAATGTTATGTTGTGGCGGCGGCGCAGGGCGGGCTGCACGAAAACGGCAGGCGCACGTTCGGACACAGTATGATTGTCGATCCGTGGGGCGAAGTTTTGGACGTATTGCCCGAAGGAGAAGGCATCGTTACGGCAGACATCGATGCAGGCAGGCTGAACAGCGTCCGCACCCGGCTGCCTGCTTTAAAACACATGGTTTTGGATGCCGTCTGAAACCGGCAGGCGGTTTGTTTTGCCCCGCCGGTGGTGAAACTTCCCATCCACCCCTCCGCCAACAAACACCGTTTTTAAGCCGAATAAGTTGAAATGTTTTACCAAATCCTTGCCCTGATTATCTGGAGCAGCTCTTTTATTGCCGCCAAATATGCCTACGCCGTCATCGATCCGGCACTGATGGTTGGCGCGCGCCTGTTGATTGCCGCGCTTTTGGTGCTGCCCGTCTGCCGCCGGTATATCGGCAAGATTCCGCGCAGGGAATGGAAGCCCCTGCTGGCGGTATCCTTCATCACTTATGTATTTACCCTGATGCTACAGTTTATCGGACTGAAATATACGTCTGCCGCCAGCGCATCGACCATCGTCGGACTCGAGCCGCTGCTGATGGTGTTTGTCGGACACTTCTTCTTCAACGACAAAGCGCGTGCCTACCACTGGATATGCGGCGCGGCGGCATTTGCCGGTGTCGCGCTGCTGATGGCGGGCGGTGCGGAAGAGGGCGGCGAAGTCGGCTGGTTCGGCTGCCTGCTGGTGTTGTTGGCGGGCGCGGGCTTTTGTGCCGCTATGCGTCCGACGCAAAGGCTGATTGCCCGTATCGGCGCACCGGCATTCACATCTGTTTCCATTGCCGCCGCATCGCTGATGTGCCTGCCGTTTTCGCTTGCTTTGGCGCAGAGTTATACGGTGCATTGGAGCTGGCAGGGCGTGGTGTCGCTGCTGTATTTGGGCGTGGGGTGCAGCTGGTACGCCTATTGGTTGTGGAATAAAGGTACGAGCCGTGTTCCGGCAAACGTGTCGGGACTGCTGATTTCGCTCGAACCTGTCGTCGGTGTGTTGTTGGCGGTTTTGATTTTGGGCGAACATTTATCGCCCGTGTCCGCCTTGGGCGTGTTTGTCGTCATCGCCGCCACATTTGCCGCAGGCTGGCTGTCGCTCAGGGATGCGGAAAGCGGCAATGCCGTCTGAAGCGGTTTCGGGCGGCATATCCTCCGGTTTTGCCCCGCCGTCCGATATGTTAAACTTGCGCCCGTACCGACCGTCGTTTGCGACGGTTTCTTTATTTGATTTGAACGGAAAAACCATGTCTCCGACCCTTCCTCCGATGAACGAAAAACTGATGGCGGTTTTGATGGCGATGCTGGTCGCGCTGATGCCGTTTTCCATCGATGCCTACCTGCCCGCGATTCCCGAAATGGCGCAGTCGCTGAACGCGGATGTTCACCGTATCGAACAGAGCCTGAGTTTGTTTATGTTCGGCACGGCGTTCGGACAGGTGGTCGGCGGTTCGGTGTCCGACATCAAAGGGCGCAAACCCGTCGCCCTGACCGGTTTGATTGTATATTGCCTTGCCGTTGCCGCCATCGTATTTGTTTCGAGTGCCGAACAGCTCCTTAACCTGCGTGCGGTACAGGCGTTCGGCGCAGGCATGACTGTGGTCATCGTCGGCGCAATGGTGCGCGATTATTATTCCGGACGCAAAGCCGCGCAGATGTTTGCCCTTATCGGCATCATTTTGATGGTTGTGCCGCTGGTCGCACCCATGGTCGGCGCGGTATTGCAGGGCTTGGGCGGCTGGCAGGCGATTTTTGTTTTTCTGGCGGCATATTCACTGGTGTTGCTCGGTTTGGTGCAATATTTCCTACCCAAGCCCGCCGTCGGCGGCAAAATTGGCAGGGATGTGTTCGGGCTGGTGGCTGGGCGGTTCAAACGTGTTTTGAAAACACGCGCCGCCATGGGGTATCTGTTTTTCCAAGCATTCAGTTTTGGCTCGATGTTTGCTTTTTTGACCGAATCGTCCTTCGTGTACCAGCAGCTTTACCGCGTTACGCCGCATCAATACGCCTGGGCGTTTGCACTCAACATCATCACGATGATGTTTTTCAACCGTATTACCGCGTGGCGGCTCAAAACCGGCGCGCATCCGCAAAGCATCCTGCTGTGGGGGATTGTCGTTCAGTTTGCCGCCAACCTGTCCCAACTCGCCGCCGTGCTGCTTTTCGGGCTGCCCCCGTTTTGGCTGCTGGTTGCGTGCGTGATGTTTTCCGTCGGTACGCAGGGTCTGGTCGGTGCGAACACGCAGGCATGCTTTATGTCTTATTTCAAAGAAGAGGGCGGCAGCGCAAACGCCGTATTGGGTGTATTCCAATCTTTAATCGGCGCGGGGGTGGGTATGGCGGCGACCTTCTTGCACAACGGTTCGGCAACCGTGATGGCGGCAACCATGACCGCGTCCACCTCTTGCGGCATTGCGCTTCTGTGGCTCTGCTCGCATCGTGCGTGGAAAGAAAACGGGCAAAGCGAATACCTTTAACGGAAAATGCCGTCTGAAACCGTTTCAGACGGCATTTGATGTTAGAATGCACGACAAACCATCAGGCAGGCGAAACCATGTCCCAAACTATCGACGAACTCCTCCTTCCCCACCGCAACGCCATCGACACCATCGATGCGGAAATCCTGCGCCTGCTCAACGAACGCGCGCAACACGCACACGCCATCGGCGAACTGAAAGGCACGGGCGCGGTATACCGTCCGGAGCGCGAGGTTGCCGTGTTGCGCCGCATTCAGGATTTGAACAAAGGCCCGCTGCCCGACGAATCGGTAGCACGCCTGTTTCGGGAAGTGATGAGCGAGTGCCTCGCCGTCGAACGTCCGCTGACCATCGCCTATCTGGGACCGCAGGGTACGTTTACCCAACAGGCGGCGATTAAGCATTTCGGTCATGCCGCACACACTATGGCGTGTCCGACCATAGACGACTGCTTCAAACAGGTTGAAACGCGTCAGGCGGATTATCTGGTCGCCCCCGTGGAAAATTCGACCGAAGGCTCGGTCGGCCGCACGTTAGACCTGCTTGCCGTTACCGCGTTGCAGGCTTGCGGCGAAGTCGTCTTGCGCATACACCACAACCTTCTGCGTAAAAACAGCAGCAGTACCGAAGGCATCACCAAAGTATTTTCGCACGCGCAGGCGTTGGCGCAGTGCAACGACTGGCTGGGCAGACACCTTCCCAACGCCGAGAGGGTGGCGGTCTCCAGCAATGCCGAAGCTGCGCGGCTGGTTGCCGAATCGGAAGACGGTACGGTTGCTGCCATTGCCGGGCGTACTGCGGCGGAAATCTACGGACTCAGCCCCGTTGCTGAGTGCATTGAGGATGAGACGAACAACACCACGCGCTTCCTGGTTATGGGTCATCATGAAACCGGTGCCGGCGGCAGCGACAAAACCTCGCTGGTCGTTTCCGCACCCAACCGGGCAGGCGCGGTTGCCTCGCTGCTGCAACCCCTGACCGAATCAGGCATTTCCATGACCAAGTTTGAGAGCCGTCCCGGAAAGGCGGCGTTGTGGGAATACCTGTTCTTTATCGATATCGAGGGACACCGGACGGATGACAAGGTTCAGACGGCATTAAAACAGTTGGGCGGGCGCGCTTCGTTCGTCAAAATCATCGGTTCGTATCCGACTGCCGTTTTGTAGTCGCGGCAGCGTTCAGACGGCATTTCCCCAACGATTATGTCCGAATACCGAGTCAACCACGAACCCGTTTTTATGCTGGCATCTTCGCCTTGGCGAGAAAGCAGCCTGTGGGTTGAAGCATTCAGCCGCCGTTACGGGCGTGTGGCTTTGCTGGCGCGCAGCGCGCGCAAACGGCAGAGCGAGCTGCGCGGCGTATTGGTTCCGTTCGTCCCTGTCAGCGTGTCGTGGTACGGCAGTCAGGAACTCAAAACCCTTCACCGCGCCGAATGGGTCGGCGGATGGCGGCAGCCGCAGGGCAGGGCGTTGTTTGGCGGATTGTATGTGAACGAGCTGGTGTTGAAACTGACCGCGCGCGAAGATCCCATGCCTGAGTTATACGATGCATTGGCTGAAGTGATGAAGGCAGTCTGCTGCGAAGCAGACCATGTTGCCGATTTGCGCCGCTTCGAGTGGAAGCTGCTGACGGCCTTAGGCGTCGCCCCCGATTTGCATACGGACGGAGAGGGCAGGGAAATCCAGTCATCCGCCAGATACTGTATCAGACCGGAAGAAGCAGTCATGCCCGTAGGCAGGGAATGTGTTTTGCCGTCTGAAACCGTCATTATTGCCGACGGGCAGAGCCTGATTGATTTGCAGACGGGCAGTTTCGGCAGTGCGCAAAGCCTTCAGGATGCCCTGAAAATCACACGGCTGCTGACAGGCAGCCTGCTTCCTGAAGGGGTGAAGTCGAGGCAGGTGTTGGAACAGATACGGCAGTTTGACCGTCGTGCAACATAGGTGCCGACGCAGCGTACCGGTATGCTGCAAAATAAAAAATCGAAGAGGAAAGGAAACATCATGCTTTTAGGTGTCAACATCGATCACATCGCCACCGTCCGCAATGCCCGCGGCACGACCTATCCCAGCCCTGTGGAAGCGGCATTGGTCGCGGAAACGCACGGTGCGGATTTGATTACCATGCACCTGCGCGAAGACCGCCGCCACATCAAAGACGCGGACGTGTTCGCCGTCAAAAACGCCATCCGCACGCGCCTGAACCTTGAAATGGCACTGACTGAAGAAATGTTGGGAAACGCACTCAAAGTCATGCCGCAAGACGTGTGCATCGTGCCTGAGAAACGTCAGGAAATCACGACTGAAGGCGGCTTGGACGTATTGGCGCAACAAGAAAAAATTGCCGAGTTCACCAAAATCCTGACCGACGCGGGCATCCGAGTCTCGCTCTTTATCGATGCCGACAACGAGCAAATCCAAGCCGCCCATGATGTCGGCGCACCCGTTATCGAGCTGCACACCGGCGCATACGCCGATGCACGCAGCCACGCCGAACAAATCAAACAATTCGAGCGTCTGCAAAACGGCGCGCATTTTGCCAGCGATTTGGGCTTGGTCGTCAACGCCGGACACGGACTGACCATACACAACGTTACCCCCATCGCCCAAATTCTCGCCATCCGCGAGCTGAACATCGGACATTCGCTGATTTCGCAGGCACTTTTCCTCGGATTGCCCGAGGCCGTGCGCCAGATGAAAGAAACCATGTTCCGTGCAAGAATGCTGCCGTAAGGGCAGGCAAACCGTTTCAGACGGCATTTCACGACAAAGGAGCGCAAATATGATTTACGGCATTGGTACAGACATCGTTTCCCTCAAGCGCATCATCCGCTTAAACAAAAAATTCGGACAGGCGTTTGCCGGGCGCATCCTCACTCCCGAAGAGCTGCTTGAATTTCCTCAGGCGGGCAAACCCGTCAACTATCTTGCCAAACGCTTTGCCGCCAAAGAAGCCTTTGCCAAAGCCGTCGGCACGGGCATACGCGGCGTAGTTTCCTTCCGCAACATCGGCATCGGGCACGACGCATTGGGCAAACCCGAATTTTTCTATGCCCCCGTCCTGTCAGAATGGCTGGAAGAACAAGGTATCAGCCGCGTCAGCCTGAGTATGGCGGACGAAGGCGATACCGTGTTGGCGTTTGCCGTTGCCGAAAAATAATGCCGTCTGAAATGCGGCAAACCCGTTGACGGCATTGCCCGTCCTTCATTTGCACTCCGACCGACCAACCGCATACCCGCCATGACCCAAGACACCCGACCCCTTATCCGCGTCGTTGCCGGCATCCTGCTCAACCGGGACGGCGACTACCTGCTCAGTTCCCGCCCCGAAGGCAAGCCCTATGCCGGATATTGGGAATTTGCCGGCGGCAAGGTCGAAGCGGGCGAAACCGACTTCCAAGCCCTGCAACGCGAGTTTGAAGAAGAACTCAGCATCCGCATCCTCGCCGCCACGCCTTGGCTGACCAAAATCCATTCCTACGAGCATGCGCATGTCTGCCTGAAATTCCTATGGGTAAACCCCGACCAATGGATGGGCGAACCGCAATCGCGCGAAGGACAGAAATGGTCTTGGCAGAAGGCGGGCGATTTTACCGTTGCCCCCATGCTGCCCGCCAACGGCGCGCTTTTGCGTTCGTTGTCCGTCCCGCGCCGTTTGTACGGCAGCCTGAAAACGGGTTTGTACGGAGAAAACAGTATGGGCGCGTACCGCGTCCTGCCTTTGGGTTCGGCAGAGGGAAGCGGTGCGAACGTTTTGATGGAAGCGGCGCAATGGCAGGACAGGCCCGAACACGCCGGCAGCGTTTGGATGATGGTGCAGACCCGCGAACAATGGCGGCAGGCGCAGGAAAAGGGCGCGGATGTGGCCGTGTGGCGGGTCGGTAATGCCGCACAAGCCGCAGCGGTGGACGAAGTGTTGAAGCACGGCGTATCCGTGCCGCTGGTCGTTGCCGCTGATGTTCAGACGGCATCGCATTACGGCGGGCAATGGCTGGCGGCGGGCGCACACGCCGTGTTAGCCGATGAAAAAATGGGGGACGGAAATGGCTAAAAACCGCAAATTGCTGCTTGCCGCACTGCTGCTGATTGCCTTTGCCGCCTTCAAGCTCGTTTTGTTGCAATGGTGGCAGGCGCAGCAGCCGCAAGTTGCGGAGGTGCAATGCGATTTGACCGAAGGTTGCACGCTGCCGGACGGAAGCCGCGTCCGCGCCGCCGCCGTTTCAACCAAAAAACCGTTTGATATTTATATCGAACACGCGCCCGCCGGCACGGAACAGGTCAGTATCAGCTTCAGTATGAAAAATATGGATATGGGTTTCAACCGCTATATGTTCGAGCGGCAACCGTCGGGGAATTGGCAGGCAGTACGCATCCGCCTGCCCGTCTGTGTCGAAGGCAGGCGCGATTTTACGGCGGACATTACAATCGGCAGTCGGACATTTCAGACGGCATTTACCGCCGAATAAACCTTTTAATCCGCCATTGCCGGAATACTCGTCCGGAAAGGACACGCTATGAATACTTTATATACACTTTTCGCCACCTGCCCGCGCGGCTTGGAAACCGTTTTATCTCAAGAACTCGGAAGCCTCGGCTGTACCGATGTTCAAGCGTTTGACGGCGGCGTTTCCTGCCGGGGCGGATTGGAACAGACCTACGCCGCCAACCTGCACTCGCGCACCGCCAGCCGTATCCTGCTGCGTCTGACCAAAGGCACATACCGCAATGAGCGCGACATCTACAAACTTGCCAAAAACATCAACTGGTTTAATTGGTTTACCTTGCAGCAGACGTTCAAAGTCAAAGTCGAGGCAAAGCGTGCCAACGTTAAGAGCATCCAATTTGTCGGACTGACCGTCAAAGATGCCGTCTGCGATGCCTTTCGCGACATTTACGATGCCCGTCCGAGTGTAGACAAAACCTCTCCCGATGTCCGTATCCATGTTTTTTTGGATGAGCGGCACGTCGAGGTTTTTATCGACACTTCGGGCGAAGCCCTGTTTAAACGCGGCTACCGCCTGGATACCGGCGAAGCCCCGCTGCGTGAAAACCTTGCTGCCGGACTACTGCTCTTGGCAGGTTACGACGGCACGCAGCCGTTTCAAGATCCGTTCTGCGGCAGCGGCACGATTGCCATCGAGGCAGCTTGGATTGCCACAGGCCGCGCACCGGGTATGATGCGCCGTTTCGGTTTTGAGAAACTGCAAAATTTCGATAAAACGCTGTGGTCGGATTTGCGCCGCCGTGCCGAAGCGCAGGTCAAACCCGCTTTTGCACCGATTTCGGGCAGCGACAGCGACCGTCGCATCATTCAGACGGCATTTGCCAACGCACGCAGTGCCGGGGTGGACGACATCGTTTCCTTCAGCGTTGCCGATGCGCAGTCCGTCCGGCCGAACGGCGTGGACGGCATTATGGTGTCCAATCCGCCCTACGGTGTACGCCTTGAGGAAGTCCACGCTTTGCAGGCGCTTTATCCGCAGTTGGGTACGTGGTTGAAAAAACACTATGCCGGCTGGCGGGTCGGCATATTTACCGGCGACAGGGAAATGCCCAAATTCATGCGCCTGTCGCCAAAACGCAAAATCCCACTTTATAACGGCAACCTCGATTGCCGCCTGTTTCTGATTGATATGGTGCAGGGATCGAACCGTTGAGGAAAGTGTACAAAAATGCCGTCTGAAAAATGTTCAGACGGCATTTATTTTTCGGAATCAACCCCGCTTCAATACGGAAGTGTTGATGTAGCGTTGGACGCCCGAGGCAATGGATTGGGCGCACTGCCGGCGGAAGGATTCGCTGCCCAGCAGCTTCTCTTCGGCAGGGTTGGACAGGAAGGCGGTTTCGACCAGGATAGACGGCATATCGGGTGCGCGCAAAACGGCGAAATTGGCTTCGTCCACCCTGCCTTTGTGCAAGTGGTTGAGCCTGCCCAATTCTTCAAGCACCAGGTTGCCGAGTTTGCGGCTGTCGCGCAGTGTGGCGGTTTGGGTCATATCGAGCAGGGCGGTATCGACATTGCGGTTGCCGCTGGTCGGTACGCCGCCGACCGCGTCGGCATTATTTTGGGTTTGTTCCAAGAATTTGGCGGCAGAGCTGGTTGCGCCTTTGGTGTTCAACATATAAACCCCCGTGCCGCGTGCGGAGGGGCTGGTGAAGGCATCGGCGTGGATGGAGACGAATACGTCCGCCCGCCGTGCGCGCCCTTTGGCGACACGCACGCCCAATGGTATGAACACGTCTTCGTTGCGCGTCATAAAGACGTTGTAACCTAATGCTTCCAACTGATTTTTGGTTTCGCGGGCGATGGAGAGGACGACGTGTTTTTCCTGCAATCCGCCCGAGCTGACGGCACCGGGGTCTTCGCCGCCGTGTCCGGGGTCGATCATAATGACGGGTCTGCGCCCGTTTCTGCCGCGTTCGGTTTGTGCGGGAGTGTTTTGAGCGAGGTCGGCTTCAGGGGAGCCGCGACGGGTTTTGTTCAGGCTGCCGTTAAGCAGTGCCATCATCGGATCGTCGGGATCCATTCCGTGCGGATAGAGGTCGATAACGAGGCGGTTTTTAAAACCGCTGACAGGGGGGAGGGAAAAGACTTGTGCGCGTGAGGATTGTTTCAGGTCGATGACGAGGCGGACGGTGGTCGGCGTGTTCTGACCCGCGCGTATGCTGCGGATAAAGGGGTCGTCTGCCATGACTTTCTGAGACAGTCCGTGCAATACGGTATTGATGTTCGCGTTTTGTATGTCGACGACTAACCTGCCCGGGTTGTCGAGCGTGAAGTGTTGGTATTTGAGCGCGGCGGTGCTTTCCAGCGTCAGGCGGGTGTAGGTGTGCGACGGCCATATCCGTGCGGCGGTGAATTGTGGTGCGCGTACCGTTTTGGCAACGGCGGATGCGATGGGGCTTAGGGCGAACAGTGTGCCGGCGGTGCGGCGGATGATTTGTCTTCGTGTCAGTTTGGTCATAGCGGCAGGCCTTCACGTCCTCGTTCGGTATGGGCGGTCAGCAGGCATTTTCTGCCGTCGCCGTCGTGTGTCAATGTTGCGGTGATGTCGGCAGGCGGGGTAAATTCCCCACCTTGTTGCGGCCATTCGATCAGGCAGACGCTGTTTGCGGCAAACAGTTCGTCCAATCCGGCATCTTCCCATTCTTCGGGCGTGGTGAAACGGTAGAGGTCAAAATGATGCAGGGTAAAGGGTTTCAGCGGATAGGATTCGACGATGGCGTAAGTCGGGCTTTTGACCGGTCCCCGATGACCGAGTCCGCGCAGGATTCCGCGTGTCAGCGTGGTTTTCCCCGCGCCCAAGTCTCCCTCGAGATAAATGACCAGGGGTGCGTTTAAACGGGAAGACCATGCTTCACCCAAATCGAGTGTGGCGGCTTCATCGGCAAGGAATCGGGAGATAGAGGGTAAATCAGACATGGAAACGGTTTGTTGTAAGGTTGGGGGTATTATGGGCAGTTTTACAGGTTTTGCAAACTTTGCACCCGAGGGGCGGATGCTTCCTGTCCGAGCATTATAACAGCCAAATACGCGTTCTGCTTTCAGACGGCATGGCTGTCAAGAAAAAGCGGCGCGTGTACAATACGCGAATTGTATGTTTAGGACAGATTGGAAGAAGGATGGAAAATATCGGCAGGCAGCGCCCCATCGGTGTTTTTGATTCAGGAATCGGCGGTTTGACCAATGTGCGCGCGCTGATGGAGCGGCTGCCGATGGAAAACATCATTTATTTCGGCGATACGGCGCGTGTGCCTTATGGAACGAAGTCGAAGGCGACCATTGAGCATTTCTCCATGCAGATTGTCGATTTTCTACTGGAACACGATGTTAAGGCGATGGTTATCGCGTGTAATACGATTGCGGCGGTGGCGGGGCAGAAAATCCGTCAAAAGACGGGCAATATGCCTGTGTTGGACGTGAT
This sequence comes from Neisseria benedictiae, assembly GCF_958267435.1. Lineage (NCBI taxonomy): Bacteria > Pseudomonadati > Pseudomonadota > Betaproteobacteria > Neisseriales > Neisseriaceae > Neisseria > Neisseria benedictiae. The sequence continues at coordinate 198,079 of NZ_CATQFV010000027.1, read as the reverse complement.
TTCCGCCGGCGCGAAAGCCGCGCTGGCAACGACGCGCAACAACAAAATCGGCATTATCGCCACCAATACGACAGTCAACAGCAATGCTTATGCGCGCGCCATCCATAGGAACAACCCCGATACGCTCGTCCGCACGCAGGCTGCGCCGCTGCTTGTCCCTTTGGTGGAGGAAGGTTGGTTGGAACATGAAGTTACCCGCCTGACCGTATGCGAATACCTCAAACCATTGCTTGCAGACGGCATCGATACGCTGGTGTTGGGCTGCACGCACTTTCCCTTGCTCAAGCCCTTAATCGGTAGGGAGGCGGGCAATGTCGCGTTGGTTGATTCTGCAATTACGACGGCCGAAGAAACCGCACGCGTCCTTGCGCAGGAAGGATTGCTCAATACCGACAACAACAATCCCGACTACCGTTTTTACGTCAGCGATATTCCTTTGAAATTCAGAACGATAGGCGAGCGTTTTCTGGGTAGGACGATGGAGCAGATTGAAATGGTGTCTTTGGGTTAAAACGATAACGGAAAGCTGCCCGAGATTACAGAAACCTAAAATCCCGTCATTCCCACGAAAGTGGGAATCTAGACCTGTCGGTGCGGAAACTTATCGGATAAAACGGTTTCTTTAGATTTTACGTTCTAGATTCCCGCTTTCGCGGGAATGACGGGATGCAGGTTTCTGTGCAGATGTATTCGGATTCCCTCCTGCGCGGGAATGATGGGATTTTTAAATGTCCGAATGCCGCAAATGCCGTCTGAAAGGCTTCAGACGGCATTTTTTACACAATTCCCACCGTTTCCCATCCTTCTCGATACACTGTAATCTCGAAACCCGTCATTCCCGCGCAGGCGGGAATCCAGACCGTTCGGTTTAGGTTTTTTTTTTGAGGTTTCGGGTAACTTCTAAACCGTTATTCCTACGAAAACAGAAAATCAAAAGCAGAAACCTCAAATCCCGTTATTCCCGCGCAGGCGGGAATCTAGACCTTCAATGCTAAGGCAATTTATCGGAAATGACTGAAACTCGAAAAACTGGATTCCCACTTTCGTGGGAATGACGAATTTCAGGTTGCTGTTTTTGGTTTTCTGTTTTTGTGAAAATAACGGGATTTTAGCTTGTGGGTATTTACCGGAAAAAACAGAAACCGCTCCGCCGTCATTCCCGCGCAGGCGGGAATCCAGACCGTTCGGTTTCGGTTTTTTTTGAGGTTTCGGGTAACTCTAAACCGTCATTTTCTCGAAAGCGGAAAATCAAAAACAGAAACCTCAAATCCCGTCATTCCCGCGCAGGCGGGAATCCAGGGCGTAAAATCTAAAGAAACCGTTTTATCCGATAAGTTTCCGCAACAACAGACTAGATTCCCGCCTGCGCGGGAATGACGAATCCATCCATACGGAAACCTGCACCACGTCATTCCCACGAAAGTGGGAATCTAGAACGCGGGGTTTGAGCAACTGTTTTTATCCGATAAGTTTCTGTGCGGACAGGTCTGGATTCCCGCCTGCGCGGGAATGACGTTATATTTTTCGCATTTGATAAAAAAGACCGTTTGAAATTTTTTCAGCGGACGCAAAGTTTTGCGTAAAATGCTGCTTATAAGGAACGCAAGGCGGGCGTAGGATGTGCAGCGTGGACATAGGGCAGGCTGTAAGGCAGGTGTAGGGTGGGCTGTAGGGTGGGCTTCAGCCCACCAACCCCTCCTATCCCACCAACTCCGTCAATGTTATCCATTCCTCCCATTCCCACCGAAAACCGAAACCGCCGAATCTTACCGATTCTCCAAAAACTCTTGGTACGGTGGGCCGAAGCCCACCCCCACGGCTCGCTAAAATCCCGTCATTCCCGCGAAAGCGGGAATCCAGACCTGTCGGTGCGGAAACTTATCGGATAAAACGCTTGCTCCAACCCCGCGTTCTAGATTCCCACGTTCATGGGAATGACGGGATACGGGTTTCCGTGCGGACGCGTTCGGATTCACGACTGCGCGGGAATGACGGGATTTCAGTTTGCGGATTGATTTGAAGTTGCAAAATCCCAACGGATCGGATTACCTCCTGTGAGGAATGACGGCGGAAGGTTTTTTGTCTTCCTGACAGATGTCCGCAATCTGAAATCCCGACCGTGGGAAGTGGATTAACAAAAACCAGTACGGCGTTGCCTCGCCTTAGCTCAAAGAGAACGATTCTCTAAGGTGCTGAAGCACCAAGTGAATCGGTTCCGTACTATTTGTACTGTCTGCAGCTTCGTCGCCTTGTCCTGATTTTTGTTAATCCACTATATAAATATTTCTATTTCAATCCAATATAAAATGCCGTCCGAACATCGTTCGGACGGCATTTTTAATGCTTCAAATCAGTTGGTGCCGACTTTGATTTTCTGCCACAGGCTGACCGACAGTTTTTTCGCATCCGTACTCATTTGCGGCATCACGAAACCGTCTTTCATATCCTGCTCGTTCGGGAAGATGGAACGGGTGTTCACCAGCTCGGCAGGCATTTTTTCGCGCGCCGGTTTGCTGGCGGGGGCGAAGGTTACGGCGATGCCGTTTTTCGCCGCGATTTCGGGGTCGAGCGTGTAGTTGATGTATTTGTGGGCATTGGCGACGTTTTTCGCATCGGCGGGAATCAGCCAAGACTCAATCCAGAAGCCCATACCTTTCGGTGTCAGCACTTCGATGCCGACGTTGTTTTTCACTTCTTCGGAACGTGCTTTCGCCAAGTTCAAATCGCCGCCGTTGCCTGCCGCCAGGCAGATGTCGCCGCGCGCCAGCTCGTCAATGATGGACGGGCTGAAACGTTTGACATCAGGACGGATAGACTTCAACACTTCCGCCGCCGCCTTCAAATCTTCAGGATTCGAGCCTTTGGGGTCTTTGCCCAAGTAGTTCAGCAAAATCGGGAACATTTCGCTCGGGGTGTCCCACAGGGCGATGCCGCAGGATTTCAGCTTGTGGGTGTATTCGGGTTTGAACAGCAAATCCCAGCCGTTTTCGGGCAGCTTGCCGCCCAAAAGCTCTTTGCCCTTCGCCGTAATCGCAATCGTGTTCACGCCGGAGAAATAGGGGACGGCATACTGGTTGCCCGGGTCGGCGGTTTCCAGCATTTTCAAGAGTTCGGGATCGATGTTTTTATAGTTGGGAATCAAGTCTTTGTTGACTTTTTGATACGCGCCCGCCTCGATTTGGCGCGGCAGGAAGGCGATGCCCGGCACAACCAAATCGTAACCGGATTTGCCGGTCAGCATTTTGGCTTCCAGCGTTTCGTTGTTTTCGTACAAGTCGTAAGTCAGCTTCAGATTGTTGGCTTTTTTAAAGTCTTCGACCGTACTCTCGTCAACATAGTTCGACCAGTTGTAGATGTTCAGAGTATCGGTGGCAGCGGCTTCGGCATTGGCAGCAGACGCAGCGTCTGCTTGAGGTTGCACGGCGTTTTTTTCGCTGCCGCCGCAGGCTGCCAGAGACAGCGCGGCCAAAACGGCTAATACGGATTTTTTCATACGGGCAGATTCCTGATGAAAGAGGTTGGAAAAAAAGAAAACCCCGCGCCCCATAAACACCCCGGCGCAAGGTTTGGGCATTGTAAAGTAAATTTGTGCAAACTCAAAGCGATATTGGACTGATTTTCCTAAAAAATTATCCTGTTTTTAAAAGGGGAGGAAAACGGTTGCCCGATTTTGCCGTTTTCCTGCGCTGTCAGGGTATCCGACGGGCGGATAGAGAGAAAAGGCTTGCATATAATGTAAACCCCCTTTAAAATTGCGCGTTTACAGAATTTATTTTTCTTCCAGGAGATTCCAATATGGCAAACAGCGCACAAGCACGCAAACGTGCCCGCCAGTCCGTCAAACAACGCGCCCACAACGCTAGCCTGCGTACCGCATTCCGCACCGCAGTGAAAAAAGTATTGAAAGCAGTCGAAGCAGGCGATAAAGCTGCCGCACAAGCGGTTTACCAAGAGTCCGTCAAAGTCATCGACCGCATCGCCGACAAGGGCGTGTTCCACAAAAACAAAGCGGCTCGCCACAAAAGCCGTCTGTCTGCAAAAGTAAAAGCCTTGGCTTGATTTTTGCAAAACCGCCAAGGCGGTTGATACGCGATAAGCGGAAAACCCTGAAGCCCGACGGTTTCGGGGTTTTCCGCATTGTAGGGACAAAATCCCGAAATGGCGGAAAGGGTGCGGTTTTTTATCTGAATCCGCTATAAAATGCCGTCTGAAAACCAATATGCCGACAATGGGGGCGGAGATGAATACACGGAATATGCGCTATATCCTTTTGACAGGACTGTTGCCGACGGCATCCGCTTTTGGAGAGACCGCGCTGCAATGCGCCGCTTTGACGGACAATGTTACGCGTTTGGCGTGTTACGACAGGATTTTTGCGGCACAGCTTCCGTCTTCGGCAGGGCAGGAAGGGCGGGAGCCGAAAACCGTACTCAATCTGACGGAAACCGTCCGCAGCAGCCTGGATAAGGGCGAGGCGGTCATTGTTGTTGAAAAAGGCGGGGATGCGCTTCCTGCCGACAGTGCGGGCGAAACCGCCGACATCTATACGCCTTTGAGCCTGATGTACGACTTGGACAAAAACGATTTGCGCGGGCTGTTGGGCGTGCGCGAACACAATCCGATGTACCTTATGCCGGTTTGGTATAACAGTTCGCCCAACTATTCTCCGAGTTCACCAACGCGCGGCATAACCGAACAAGAGAGATTCGGGCAGCAAAAGCGTGCGGAAACCAAATTGCAGGTTTCGTTCAAAAGCAAAATTGCCGAAGATTTGTTTAAAACCCGCGCGGATCTGTGGTTCGGCTACACCCAAAAATCCGATTGGCAGATTTACAACCAAGGCAGGAAATCCGCGCCGTTCCGCAATACGGATTACAAACCCGAAATTTTCCTGACCCAGCCTGTGAAGGCAGATTTGCCGTTCGGCGGCAGGCTGCGTATGCTCGGTGCGGGTTTTGTCCACCAGTCCAACGGACAGAGCCGTCCCGAATCGCGTTCGTGGAACAGGATTTACGCCGTGGCGGGGATGGAGTGGGGCAAATTGACGGTGATTCCGCGCGTGTGGGTGCGTGCGTTCGATCAGAGCGGCGATAAAAACGACAATCCCGATATTGCCGACTATATGGGGTATGGCGACGTGAAGTTGCAGTACCGCCTGAACGACAGGCAGAATGTGTATTCCGTATTGCGCTACAACCCCAAAACGGGCTACGGCGCGATTGAAGCCGCCTATTCGTTTCCGATTAAGGGCAAACTCAAAGGCGTGATACGCGGATTCCACGGTTACGGCGAGAGCCTGATCGACTACAACCACAAGCAGAACGGTATCGGTATCGGGTTGATGTTCAACGACTGGGACGGCATCTGAACCGCGTGTTCGGACGGCATATCAAGTTGCCGTGCCGTCTGAAGCCGCCGGCGGTTTGGCGGGGCGGGATAAAAAATTCGTTTGAATCCGGGCAAACGCGTATAATGTGCGGTTTGTACGGACTTTGTCGGAATCAAGCAAGATGACGGAACCTGCGGCCGAGGGCGGTAAAACTGCTAAGGCGTTAAAAAAATATCTGATTACAGGCATTTTGGTCTGGCTGCCGATTGCGGTAACGGTTTGGGTGGTTTCCTATATCGTTTCCGCGTCCGACCAGCTCGTCAACCTGCTGCCGAAGCAATGGCGGCCGCAATATGTTTTGGGGTTTAATATCCCGGGGCTGGGCGTTATCGTTGCCATTGCCGTATTGTTTGTAACCGGATTGTTTGCCGCCAACGTATTGGGCCGGCAGATTCTTGCCGCGTGGGACAGTCTGTTGGGTAGGATTCCGGTTGTGAAATCCATCTACTCGAGTGTTAAAAAAGTATCTGAGTCCCTGCTGTCCGACAGCAGCCGTTCGTTTAAAACACCGGTACTCGTGCCGTTTCCCCAATCGGGTATTTGGACAATCGCATTCGTGTCCGGTCAGGTGTCGAATGCGGTTAAGGCCGCATTGCCTCAGGATGGCGATTATCTTTCCGTGTATGTCCCGACCACGCCCAACCCGACCGGCGGTTACTATATTATGGTAAAGAAAAGCGATGTGCGCGAACTCGATATGAGCGTGGACGAAGCGTTGAAATATGTGATTTCGCTGGGTATGGTCATCCCTGACGACCTGCCCGTCAAAACATTGGCAGGACCTATGCCGTCTGAAAAGGCGGATTTGCCCGAACAACAATAAAGCCGCCGTTCAGACGGCATTTTCTGTTTTCAGTTTAAATCAATAAAAGGTGATTTTATGCGTACCAACTATTGCGGCCTGATCAGCGAGCAATACTTAGACCAAACCGTTACCGTCAAAGGCTGGGTACACCGCCGGCGCGACCACGGCGGTGTGATTTTTATCGACCTGCGCGACCGCGAAGGCATCGTCCAAGTCGTGATCGATCCCGATACGCCCGAAGCGTTTGCCGCTGCCGATTCCGCCCGTAACGAATACGTTTTGAGCATTACCGGCCGCGTACGCAACCGTCCCGAAGGTACGACCAACGACAAAATGATTTCCGGCAAAATCGAGATTCTTGCCAAAGAAATCGAAGTCTTGAACGCTGCCGCTACGCCTCCGTTCCAAATCGACGATGAAAATATCAGCGAAAACGTTCGCCTGACCAACCGCGTTATCGACTTGCGCCGTCCTGCCATGCAACGCAACCTGCGCCTGCGTTACCAAGTTGCTATGGGCGTTCGCCGCTACTTGGACGCACAAGGCTTCATCGACATCGAAACCCCAATGCTGACCCGCTCCACGCCTGAAGGCGCGCGCGACTACCTCGTGCCGAGCCGCGTTCATCCGGGCGAGTTTTTCGCTCTGCCGCAATCTCCACAATTGTTCAAACAACTGTTGATGGTTGCTGGTTTCGACCGTTACTACCAAATCACCAAATGTTTCCGTGACGAAGACTTGCGTGCCGACCGCCAACCTGAATTCACTCAAATCGACTTGGAAACCTCGTTCCTGAACGAGGATGAAATCATGGACATCACCGAAGGCATGGCCAAACAAGTCTTCAAAGACGCTTTAAACGTGGATTTGGGCAACTTCCCACGCATGCCTTACTCTGAAGCCATGTTCTACTACGGCTCTGACAAACCGGACATGCGCATCAACTTGAAATTTACCGAGTTGACCGACCTGATGAAAACGGAAGAATTCAAAGTCTTCCGTGGCGCAGCCGACATGAAAGGCGGCCGCGTAGTCGCTCTGCGCGTACCGAACGGTGCAAAATTCAGCCGCAAAGAAATCGACGAATACACTAAATTTGTCGGCATCTACGGCGCGAAAGGTTTGGCGTACATCAAAGTGAACGATGTGAGCAACCTCTCCAACGGCGAAGACAGCGGCCTGCAATCTCCAATCGTAAAATTCCTGTCTGAAAACGCCCTGAAAGAAATCATCGAGCGTACCGGCGCACAAAACGGCGATATTATCTTCTTCGGCGCAGACAAAGCCAAAGTCGTGAACGAAGCCATCGGCGCGTTGCGCATTAAAGTCGGCTTGGAACACGGCAAAGACAACGGCTACTTCGTAGACGAATGGAAACCTTTGTGGGTTGTCGACTTCCCAATGTTCGAATACGACGAAGAAGCCGATCGCTACGTTGCCGTACACCATCCGTTTACCGCGCCTAAAGAAGGCCATGAAGACCTGATGGTTTCCGACCCTGCAAATTGTTTGGCGCGCGCCTACGACATGGTATTGAACGGCTGGGAAATCGGCGGCGGCTCTATCCGTATCCACCGTGCAGACGTACAAGAGAAAGTGTTTGCCGCGCTGAAAATCAGCTCTGAAGAGCAACAAGAGAAATTCGGCTTCCTCTTGGACAACCTGAAATTCGGTGCGCCTCCTCACGGCGGTTTGGCATTCGGCCTCGACCGTCTGGTTACCCTGATGACCGGCGCCGAATCTATCCGCGACGTGATTGCCTTCCCGAAAACACAACGTGCCCAATGCCTGCTGACCAACGCGCCCAACAGCGTGGACGACAAGCAGTTGCGTGAATTGAGCCTGCGCCTGCGCCAAAAGGTGGCTGAAACCAAAGAAGCATAAGGAAAACGGAGCCGTTTGACGGCTCTGTTTTTTTCAGACGGCATTTACGCTTCTTAACTTCCTGCTAATTCAAACCTAATTTTGCTGTGTTTTAATGGCGGCATTGAAAAACACCCCTTGTTCAATAAGTCGATAAAGAAAGGACTGAAAATGAAAAAACTGTTATTGGCTGCCGTTGTTTCCCTGAGTGCCGCAGCCGCATTTGCCGGCGACTCTGCCGAGCGTCAGATTTACGGCGATCCCCATTTTGAACAAAACCGCACAAAAGCCGTGAAAATGTTGGAACAGCGCGGTTATCAGGTTCACGATGTCGATGCCGACGACCATTGGGGCAAACCTGTTTTGGAAGTGGAAGCCTATAAAGACGGCCGCGAATACGATATCGTGTTGTCTTACCCCGACCTGAAAATCATCAAAGAGCAGCTTGATCGCTGATTCCTTTGATGGGAAGATGAATGCGAAATGCCGTCTGAAGCGTTCAGACGGCATTTTGTTTTCCGGTGAGGAGACGGGTTTAGAACAGCGAATCAAACGGTTCGGAGGCAGTGTTTTTAAAAGTTTCAGTTTCTGCCTGAGGTACGGATTCGGTAACCGGTTCGACATCGGCCGGCAGCAGGGCGGGAATGGGGTGGACGATTTGAACCGGCAGTTGTTCGGCAGCTTGGGCAACCGGCTGTTCGACAGGGTTAACCGGGGTAATTTTCGGCTTAGGTGCTTCAGCTTGGCTGTATGCGGAAGAACCCTGTATCCACGCCAGCGATTTGAGCGGCATCTTCATCTTGCCGTTTTTGCCGCAGGTCAGGCAGACGGCCGATCCGGTGCGGTCTTTGAGTATGGCATCAACTTTCTCGGGCGCGATGGTTTTGCCCTGTGTTTTTGCCCATTGCGCAATACTTTTTTTCAGGGAGGCGGTGTCAAGGTTGTTTTTGCCGTAAGGGTCGCGGAAGGCGGCAAGCCACAGGTTGCGATCCGCATCTTCATTGAGACCCGCCATTTGATAGATGACGGAGGCGGGCGAGCCGGTGGCGATGGTTTTGGCAAATTCGAGCGCGTCGGGCGATTTCATGCGGACGCAGCCGTGACTCCGAACCCCGGGGACGCTGGCCGGCGCATTGGTTCCGTGTATGCCCAAACCGAGTTTCGGGTCGCCTAAGCGGACAAAAACCGGCCCCAAAGGGTTGTCCGGGCCGGCGGCTATGGTTTTTACGCCGTCGCCGCGTTCTTTCTGTATGGATTTGGGGATGTGCCAAACAGGGTTATAGGCTTTCGCCCCGATTTTATGTTCGCCTAGATTGGTTTGCGTCATCGCCCGACCTACCGCAACGGGATAAACCTTGGTCAGTTTGCCGTCGGTGTAGAGAAACAGGCGTTGTTGGGGGATGTTGATGAAGACATGTTGACCTTGTGCGACGGGAGAGACATCGGGAATGACGGTGTTTGCGTATGAAAAACCGCTTATCAATAGTGCGGCAGTGCGGCAGATTGTTTTATTCATATCAAAATATGGTGTGTGTCCGATAGGTTTTCGGCAAATCATACCTGAAACCGTACCAATTTGTGCGAAAATATGCGCTTCGGTACAGTGCGGACGGATTGGGTAATGGCAACGGAAACAAATGTCGCGGAAATTTCCGCCTTGGATTATGAAGGCAGGGGTGTGGCAAAGGTTGGCGGCAAAACGGTTTTTATTAAAGGGGCATTGCCGTCTGAAAGAGTCGGTTTTCGGATTGTCAGACAGAAAAAGCAGTTTGACGAAGCGGAAACAGTAGCGATATTCAAAGTTTCGGATGAGCGCACCGTCCCGCAGTGCCGTTATTTTGAACGCTGCGGCGGTTGTTCCCTGCAACATATTTCCCCGGCGGCGCAGGTGGCGTTCAAACAAAGGATGATGGAAGAGCAGCTCGAGCGTATCGGCAAGGTCAAACCGAAGCAGATATTGCCGCCGATTTACGGACATGTATGGCATTATCGGGACAGGGCGCGGTTCAGTGTGTCATTAGACAAACTATGCCGTCTGAAACTGGGGTTTCAGGCAAAGAAAACGAATGATGTGGTGGATATTTCGTCATGTATGCTTCTTCCGAAGCCGGTTTCGGAAAAGCTGCCGGCCATCAGGGAGCTTTTGCAGGATTTGGCGGAAGAGGGAAGTGTTGCCCGTTTTGCCGAGTTTTATCGCGGCAGTGAAATCACCGTATTGAACATCGCGTTCAAAAGCAAACTTCGGCAGAACGAAGAAAACCGGATTCGGCAGTGGTTTGATTCGGAATTGTCGGACGGCTGGCAGGTTTGGCTGCAAATCGAAGGGGGCGTATCGCAACCGTTTTATCCCAAAACAGACAAAACATTAAAATATACATTACCTGAATTCGGCATTGAAATGCCATTCCGTCCGGGAGATTTTACACAAATCAATACCGATACCAACCGGCTGATGGTTTCACGCGCCGTAAAAATGCTTGACATACGGCGGGGCGAAAGGATTGCCGACCTGTTTTGCGGTTTGGGCAATTTCAGTCTGCCGATGGCAAAAAGCGGGGCGGATGTCGTCGGCATCGAAGGTGCGGAAAACCTGGTCAGGCGCGCCCAGCAAAATGCTCGGTTGAACGGTTGCGGCGGACAGACAGATTTTATTGCTGCCAACCTCTTTGATTGCACCGAAAAGACAGTCGCCTCTTGGGGAAGGTTTGACAAAATGCTGATAGACCCTCCCAGAAGCGGTGCGTATGAAGTCGTCAAATCGCTGCATACACCCTATCTTCCGCAAAAAATCGTTTATGTATCCTGCAACCCTTCCACTTTGGCACGGGATGCGGGCGTGTTGGTTGAAAAAGGCTATATACTCAGCCAGGCAGGGATAATGAATATGTTTGCCCAGACATCTCATACCGAGTCTGTCGCCGTATTCGATTTGTTGCCGCAAACAGGAAAATAACTTTTTGAAAATCAAAGGCAAAGACTAATTAAGGAAGGGGTGTAAACAGATAGTGCCCGACAAATACATTTAAACGTATAAAACATAAGAGGAAGTAAATATGATAATCCTATTAAGCAAATTATCAAGGAATATGAAGATTTAGGAATGCTTAAAAAGGGAGAATTGACACTAAGTAAAATTAAAGAAGCTTGTAAATAATGAGAGAACAAATTTTGAAGTTGAAAGCAATTGGTAGAATGCCAACAGAATCAGATGCAGATGACAATGATGAAAAAATAGATGAATTGATAGAACAATATAATGAGCTTATATCAAGTATAGAAAAACCTATTACACTTGAAGAAGCAGAGGTATTAGTATCTCTTTTTCCAGATGGTTTTTTCTATGATATGCATTGGGGATTATTGCATCTTTTTGAAACTTGTATTTTAAGTGCATCAGAGGAAGAATATCAAAAACTTATAGATAAATGTCCAAGTGAAGAATGGCGAGAAAATTTACAAATTCGCTATGAAAATTGGAAAAAGAAAAATCAATAATATTGGGACGGCAACGTTCTTTTACACGAATGGGAATATGAAAAAGAAAACGCCCCACGCCGAGTTGTTAATAAGTTAGGCGGAGTATCTTTTGACAAGCAGAGCTAGTGCAAAACCTCGGAACGTGGGTGTATGACGGTGGTAGCTACACCCCGGTGGCAAAGCTTGCCGAGGAGGACAGCTACACCATCGTGCAGGACTATCTGGGTACGCCCATACAAGCTCTAGACAGCAAGGGCGAGGTAGTATAGGACTGCGTCCTCGACATCTACGGAGAAGTGTTCAGACTGAGAGGAGAACGAGACTTCATACCTTTCCGTTTCCAAGGTCAATAGCTCGTAAATATGAACAACAAATCCAAGAAAGGTCATATGGCAAGGCTTGTGCAGAAGGCATATTGTCAAACGTTAAATTATGGTATGATTTGAAACTTACAAGTCTATTTCAGTAAATCGTTAATAATAAAAGCGGACAATTGCCGTTGCAGGCAGTCAGCTATCCGCTCGTTACGGTATCGGGAGTATCCTTTGGAAAACTCATTAATTATCGGTCTGGCACTGGCGGTATTGCTGGTGCTTTTGGTTATGCGTGCGAAGCAGGGTAAGAAAACACCGAAGCGCAAATCCCAAGGTGTCGGCAATACGCAGGGGCAGCCGCCCGGAAGCAATGATTCGGACTGGGTCGATCAGGTTGACCAATCGGTTTCAGACGGCACGCAGACGGGATTTTCTTGGAATGAGAGTGCCGAAAACGCATCTGCAGCAGTATCTGCGCAAGAAGTCGATCCGCTGACGGAATATCAGGTTTATAAGCAGTTCGGTTATCAGGGCAAGGCTGCCGAGTCTTTGGCTGCCTATCTGGACGGCATTCCGGATGGTGAAGCGAAACCTGAAAACCTTATCCGCGAGCTGCTCGATATCAATCTCGAAGTGGGGGATGTCGATGTTTTGGCAGACAATCTGCAAAAATACGGCAGACTGATTCCTTCCGAACTTTTGGCAAAATATATCGAACAGGCATTACAGCGCGATTCAAACCATTTGCGTATCCGCGTCTTGGCAGAAGAAGGTTTGGGATGGGGCATTCAGGAGATTGAAAAACGCGCGGAAGGCGGTTCTGCGACGGCAGCTTCCGCATCGCCCCCGCCGGATGCCGACGGTAAGGCTTATGGAGCCGAAGAAATCAAGCGCATCCCGATTGTGCGGGGCAAAAAAGACGTGTCCGGAATCAGCCAAGAGGAAATCGGTGCGATTGCCGGTCTGGTTCGTGCCGATCAAGGTGCGAAAATCCTTAAAGACAAAGTCAGCTACGAAACGGCATCGAAACAATACGACCGTGCCATCCAAACTTCCGAAAAACCTGCAAACCTGATTATTGATGCGTTGAAACTCGATTACCAACACGCGGACATAGACCGTTTTGCCGGACATTTGTGGAAGCTTTACCAAACGTTGGGCAACTACGGCAGGCAGGTTAAAGAGCGGATGCTGGGTTGGGGGTACAGCCTGGGTTACCATGAAGTTTTCGATGATTTGGAAAAAGGGCCGAACGACCTGCAAATCAAAGACATCGGTATGGGGCATGGGTATCTGCCGAAAAATATACAGAAATTCAAAGCGCAACATCGGGATTTGGTGCTTCAAGATTCTTCATTGATCAACACCGGTTCGTCTCCGGCAGACGATGCGGTTAAAGAAGTAGAGTCGTTACTGATGTATGGTCAGATTGAAGCGGCAATGGATGTATTGGAGCAGGCGGTATTGAAATATCCCGACGAGTCCCAGCTTTATATTACGTTGATCGATATTTATGAACGTACTGAAGATTGGGATAGGTTGGGGCAGTTTTTAAGGGTATTGAGGGAACGTGCGGACAGGCTTCCTGAAGAGGTCGTTATGCTGATGAGCCGGCTGCTGCAGCGTATGAATCAAAATATAAAAAAATAAAACGGTACGGAAAATAAAAATGGAAGTTCAACTGCCGAAAATTAAAACAGTACACGTAATGTTGGCGGGGATGACGGCGCAGCAGGAATCCGTTTTCAAAATGGCATTCAAAATGCACAATACCACCCGTTATGAAACGGTATCCCCTTCAGACGGCAGTGTCGTGCCCGATTTGGTTTTGGCGGATACCGATGCCGAGGGCGGTTTTGAACTTTGGAAAGAGCTTGCCGAGCGTTATAAGGATATACCTGTCGCCGTCTGTTCGGAGAAAGTTCCCGATTCTGAAGTTCCCTACCTGCCCAAACCGATTCGGTTTGAAACATTGTTTCCTATGCTCCGCAAGTTGTTGCAGGGCGAGAATGTTTATGGGAAATCGTTTATTGCACCCGCAGACCGGTCGGCGAAAAACAACGGGAATGTGCAGCGTACGGTTACGATACGCCGGTTTAACCCGAATAAAGGATTATTGGGGGCGTTGCGGTTTGCGGAAAAGAACAGGCGGGACATCGCTATCTTGCATGGAAATAAGCCGGTCCTTATTGTTTTCCCCTCGATACAACGGGTTTTGCTGACAGAAAGTGTGCAAAAACTCGAAGAATTGTGCAAAGACGAAAATTTGCAGGTCAGTTGCAAGACTGTTCCCGATAACCCGCAATGGCGCGAAAAGGCTAAAGTAGGCATTATGTCCTGTATGTGGCAATTTTCCATTTGGACGGCGCAGGGCAGGTTGATTTATCCGATTTCTCCCGATACTCCGTTTACGTTGAAATCTTGGCCGAACCTGACCCGGTTGGCAAATGTGCCGGGATCGATACGCTTGTCGGCATTTCTGACCAAGGCATCCGTCAACCTTAATGTGTTGTATAAAGTGATGCCTTTAAACCTCAATGATATTCTGAATTATCTTGCAGCAACCTATATAACCGGGTTTTTGTCGGTAGATTTAAAAACGGTTTCACAACAGGCATACTCCGATATGGCGGATAAAATAAATATCGGGGCCGATTCTGCCTCTGATAGTGAAATGGTGAAAAAAGCGGAAAAAATCACGACACCATCCCAATCCCAGCCGCGCGGCCTTCTTCAAAGGCTGATGAAAAAACTGTTGGGCAGCTAAGAGGCAGAGAGATGAGAGAAAATAAAATTATTTTCACAGGACCTGTCGGCGTAGGGAAAACCACCGCCATTGCGGCTATTTCGGATGAAGCACCCGTCCAGACCGATGCTTCCGCATCCGATATGACTTTGGATAGGAAAAGGAATACGACAGTGGCGATGGACTACGGGGTCATCAGCTTGGATGAGGATACCAAAGTCCATTTATATGGTACGCCCGGTCAGGAACGGTTCAACTTTATGTGGGAAATCTTAAGCCAAGGCAGTATGGGTTTGGTCTTGCTTTTAGATAATGCCCGAACCAACCCGTTGAAAGATTTGGAATTCTTTTTACATTCGTTTCGAGGGCTGCTGGAGAAGGCACCCGTCGTTGTCGGTATTACCAAGATGGATATACGCTCTCAGCCCGGTATCGACGTGTATCACAAATATCTTGCAAAACATAATCTTAATGTTCCGGTTTTTGAAATTGATGCCCGTAAGGAAGATGACGTAAAGCAATTGGTTAGCGCAATGTTATTTTCTATTGATCCGGGACTGGAGGTTTAATATGGAATCAACACTTTCACTACAAGCAAATTTATATCCCCGCCTGACTCCTGCCGGTGCATTTTATGCCGTATCCAGCGATACCCCCAGTGCCGGTAAAACCTTGTTGCACAGCCTGTTGAAAGCGGATGCGGACGAAGTGGTCAGCAGTGAGAAGCTGCTCGCCTGGGCGGACACCGCCGACATCGATACCGCTTTGAACCTGTTGTACCGTTTGCAAAAACTCGAATTCCTTTATGGCGATGAAAACGGTCATTCAGACGGCATCAATCTGTCGGACGAGCAATTGCCGTTGCTGATGGAACAATTGTCCGGCAGTGGTAAGGCATTATTGGTCGATCGGAACGGCCTGTATCTTGCCAATGCCAATTTCCATCATGAGGCGGCGGAAGAGTTGGGGTTGCTGGCGGCAGAAGTCGCACAGATGGAAAAGAAACACCGGCTGCTGATTAAGAACAACCTGTATATCAACAATAACGCTTGGGGCGTTTGCGACCCTTCCGGTCAGAGCGAATTGACATTTTTCCCATTGTATATCGGTTCAACCAAATTTATTTTGGTCATCGGTGGTATTCCGGACTTGAGCAAAGAGGCATTTGTTACTTTGGTCAGGATTTTATACCGCCGTTACAGCAACCGCGTGTAAAACTTGGGATAGGAGGGTTTATGCAGCAATTATTAATTTCGGTTTTGGAAGATTTGAACAACACATCTCCGGATATTGTCGCATCTGCCGTTATCTCAACCGACGGATTGCCGATGGCGACAATGCTTCCTTCACATTTGAATTCGGACAGGGTAGGGGCGATTTCTGCCACTTTGCTTGCTTTAGGCAGCCGTTCGGTGCAAGAACTCGCCTGCGGGGAATTGGAACAAGTGATGATTAAAGGAAAATCAGGCTATATCCTTTTAAGTCAGGCGGGTAAAGATGCCGTGTTGGTGCTGATGGCAAAAGAAACCGGCAAACTTGGTTTAATCCTATTGGATGCGAAACGTGCGGCAAGGCATATTGCGGAAGCCATATGACATATAAAGATTGCGGGCTTGCAGATAAAGTGCAATCGATTGTAAATTTATATTGACACGTTCGGTATTTCTGTTTTATTATTCTCGCTTATTCCCCGATAGCTCAGTCGGTAGAGCGACGGACTGTTAATCCGCAGGTCCCTGGTTCGAGCCCAGGTCGGGGAGCCAAATTCCAAAACCCTCTAAGTATTTTCTTAGAGGGTTTTGTTTTTGTCAGAGAATCCGGTACGGCATCCTTTTATGGAGGGAAAGTTGTTACCCAATCAAGGCGGATTTTAGAATACGTAGAGAAGCAATGCGGCACGGTTCTTAAGTATTTGTGGATAAAATATCCCGATTCTGCCGTGTTGAGGCATGGTGGGAATAGGGGGAAATGGTATGCCCTAATCGGGAGGATTGCCAAAAGCCGTTTGGGTTTGCAGGGGATGGAGGGGTAACATCCATTAATGTGAAGAGTAATCCTGATATGGTTTCCGTTTTGAGGCAGGGGGAAAATTTTTTACCTGCATACCATATGAACAAGCAGCATTGGGTCGGTATCGTGTTGGATTATGGTGCGGAAACGGATGAAATATAGTGGATTAAATTTAAACCAGTACAGCGTTGCCTCGCCTTGCCGTACTATTTGTACTGTCTGCGGCTTCGTCGCCTTGTCCTGATTTAAATTTAATCCACTAGATTGATGCTGTTGGATTGGAGCTATGATTTGATGGAGAAATAAAAATGCCGTCTAGACTTGACTGCACCCTATCAGTTGGGGCAGTGCAAGTTCAGACGGCATTTTATCGTGGGTCGGCAGAAATCGGAACAAGGCGGTGAAACTGCGAACTGTACGGCAATGCGGTAACCTGTTAATTCACTATATTTTGTCCGTTCAGGCTTGGCGTTCTTTGCACATCAGTTTCGCATCCAGCCAGCCATCGCCGCCGGAGATGATGTTGTTGGCAACGAAGTTGTCCAAGTCGGGCAGCAGGGAAACGGCGCGGCCGCTGTTGATGATGACGACCACCACCATCGGTTTGTCGCCCAGCCAATAACCTGCAAGGGCGCGGACATTGTTGAGCGTGCCGGTTTTTAAACGCAACAGACCGCCGCTTTGTTTGAAGCGGTTGCGTAAAGTCCCGTCTGTGCCGGCGATGGGCAGCGTGTCGATGAAATCTTGTGCAAACGGGCTGAAATAAGCCGTTTCCAACATTTGCGCCATCATTCTCGCCGTTACCCTTTCTTTTCTGGACAGACCCGAACCGTTTTCCAAAACCAAATCCGCAACATCGATGCCCGACACGGCAAGTTCGCGCCGGACGGCAGACGCTGCCTGTTCGGAAACGGCGGGTAGTTTGCCGTTGCCGCCGAGTTTGAGGAAGACGGAACGCGCAATCAGATTGTCCGAACGCTTGTTCATGTCCGTCAAAATTTCCTTCATCGGCTTTGAGTGTGCAACGGCAAGCGTCTGCGCGCCTTCCGGCGTGTCGGCTATGCCGATGCCGTCTGAAATCCGTCCGCCGCCCAGCAGCCAGTGGTTGGTAAAACTTTGCCGGATCAGTTCGTCAAGCGCGAACATCCGGACACCGACAGGCTTGCCCAAACAGCTTTCGGGAATATTGCCGCGCAATTTCAGCGTATTGTCCGAAAAAGATGCACGCATCAGTTTTTTGACCGAAGGGCAGGCAGCTTGGGAGGCGGTAATTTTCAAGTTGTTTTGGGCGAAAATATGCGGCAAAGGCGGATCGGTAAGGATGTCGGTACTGCCGGCGGCATTGCGTTCGGTGCGCACCATAACCATACCGGCAGACAGCATAGTCGGATTTGGGGGCGTCATAAACGGTGAGCCTCCGTCGGCTTCAAAATGGTCGGGACTGCCGACTTCGCCCCACAGCTTGTGGTCGAGTATCAGGTGTCCCGTGATATTGCGTATGCCTTTGTTGCGCAACTGTTTTTGAACATCAAGCAGGTTTTCCTGATTGAAAACGGGGTCGCCGCTGCCTGCCCAATACAAATCGCCATCCAGCGTGCCGTTACTCACTTTGCCGTTGCTTTTAAACTCAGTCGCCCAGCGGTAATTGCTGCCGAAGGTTTTGAAGGCGGCAAACGCGGTAACGAGTTTCATCGTGGAAGCGGGATTGACGGGGACATCCGCACGGTGGTCGATGACGACCCTGCCGCTGCCGAGTTCTTGGACATATACGGCGATTTCGTTTTGCGGAATGCGGCCGGTATCGAGCGCGTGTGCGGCGAGGGAGGCGAGAAGCAGCAGCAGGGAGGCCGCTGTTTTGGGGAAATTCATAGGTGAATCTGTTACATAAAAAAAGCAATTATAAGGCAAAGCCGGATAAGTGGGAACGCTGGGGCGGCGGTCCGGCTTGTTTGCAGGGGAAATCACATATATAATAATCGTTATCATTATGAAATGATTGAGACGTACAAACTTAATATTCAGGAGGAATGATTGTGGCTAAGAAAATCAGTATTTTGGTGGGCAGCCTGCGCCGTGCTTCGTTTGCGCGCAAAGTGGCATTGAATGCGGCGGAGATGTTCCCCGAAGGCTGGCAGGCGGAAATCGTCGAAATCGGACATCTGCCGCTTTACAATTTCGATTATGACGACCCTGCGGTGGAAGATGTGCCGCTGCCCGAAAGCTACACGGCTTTCCGCGAAACGATTAAGGCTTCAGACGGCATTTTGTTCGTTACGTCCGAAAACAACCGCACCGTTCCCGCCTGTTTGAAAAATGCGGTGGACATCGGCTCGAAACCGAATGCCGACGTGGCGTGGAAAAACAAACCGGCCGGCATCATCAGCCATTCCGTCGGCAAGATGGGGGGCTACAGTTCCCAAAAAAACCTGCGTCTTGCCCTGTCTTATTTCGATATGCCGCTGACAGGACAGCCTGAGGTGTTTTTGGGCAATTCGCCGACGCTGTTTGATGAAAAAGGCAAATTGATCGACTCGGCAAGGGATTTTGTTCAGTCATATATTAATCAGTTTGTCTCTCTGGTGGAGAAACACGCAAAATAGGTTGAAAACGGTCAAAAACCGCAGAATTTCTGTTCTGCGGTTTTTTGTTGCCGCTAAATTGCAGCTAATGTTCAAGTGTTAGAATAGCCGCGGTTTGTCTGAAAGGGAAAGTTGATGCGTGTTTTGCTGGTTGAAGATGATGCGATGATTGCGGAAGCGGTGTCGGCAAATTTGAAAGACGGCGGTTATGCGGTGGATTGGGTCAAAAACGGCGCGCAGGTTGCAGCGGCGGCCGCTGCCCAGCCTTATGACCTGATGCTGCTGGATTTGGGTTTGCCGGGGCGCGATGGTTTGGATGTTTTGTCGGAAATACGCGCGGCAGGCTGTACCGTCCCCGTGCTGATCGTTACGGCGCGGGATGATTTGTACAGCCGGCTGAATGGTTTGGACGGCGGTGCGGACGACTATATCGTCAAGCCGTTCGATATGGCGGAGCTTCAGGCACGGATGAGGGCGGTGTTGCGGCGCGGGAGCGGTCTCAGGGACAGGTTTGCCTGTCCAACGGCGTGATTTCGCTGAATCCGGCAACGTATCAGGCGGAAATTGTTGCCGAAGGGCGGCAGGTCGCGTTGAGCAATAAGGAGTTTTCGGTATTGCAGGCTTTGCTGGCGAGGCCGGGCGTGATTTTGTCGCGTTCGGATTTGGAAGATAAGATTTACGGTTGGGGCGAGGAAGTCGAAAGCAATGCGGTGGATTTTCTGATTCACGCGCTGCGTAAGAAACTGGGTAAGGAAAGCATACAAAATGTGCGCGGTGTCGGCTGGCTTGTGCCGTCGGCTGTTTAAGGGATGCTGTCGGGGAAGGGGGGCGTTGCCGATGTTGGAACGTTTGATTGTGATGTTGAAGCAGTCGCTTCAGGTCAGAATCAGTGTCGCGCTGGTTTTGATGTTTTTTCCGCTGGCAATGGCTGCCGGCATTTTTTCTTATTACTATACTTTTCACGAGGCGGAGGAGCTTCAGGACGGCCTGCTGCGTCAGACGGCATTGTATGTCGGTCCCGATTACCGTTCCGATGCTTCGCCGGAGGGGGACGGCGATACGCGTATTTTGGTGCAGATGCCGAATCAGAAGCCGATTGTCAGTCTGCCGCCGCATTTGAAAGACGGGCTGCATACTTTGCGTGCGGACGATGATGACGATTATTACCGCGTCTATATCCGCACGACGGAGCGGGGGCGGATTGCCGTGATGCAGGAAAGCGAATACCGGGAAGATTTGGCGGCGGCAGCGGCGTGGCAAAGCGTGCTGCCCCTGTCGGCGGCATTGCCGCTGATGATTTTGCTGACCGTGTGGATTACGCACAAAGCCATGCGCCCCGTCCGCAAATTGTCGCAAAGTCTCGAAAAACGCCGAATCAATGACCTGTCTGCTTTGAGTGTGGACAATATTCCCAGTGAAATCAGAGGTTTCGTAACCGCCATCAACCTGCTTTTGAAACGTGCGGATGAAGACATCCGCCACCGTCAGCGGTTTGTCGCCGATGCGGCGCACGAGTTGCGCACGCCGATGACCGCCCTTTCCCTTCAGGCGGAACGGCTCAACAATATGCCGCTCCCGCCAGAAGCGGCGCGGCAGTCCGCCGTTTTGCAGCAAAGCATACGGCGCAACAAACACCTGCTCGAACAGCTTTTGGCATTGGCGCGTTCGCAGTCGGACGAAACCCCTCTGACGAAAACGACATTCGGTTTGCAAAGCCGTTTCCGCCAAGTGTTGCAGGAACTGATGCCGCTGGCTTTGGAAAAACGTCAGGACATCGGCGTGGCGGTCGGAGGCGATGTCGAAGTGTCTGCCGACGAAACGGAAATCTATACGCTGATTAAAACCTTTGCCGACAACGCGGTACGTTACACGCCGCCCGAAGGCAGGATAGATTTGGGTTTCACGGATGAAGGGAAATATCTCGCCGTGTGGGTGGAAGATAACGGGAAAGGCATTCCCGAATCCGAACGCGCCCGCGTCCTTGATCCGTTTTACCGTATTTTGGGAACGGAGCAGCAGGGGACGGGGCTGGGGCTGTCGATTGCCGACACGCTAGCCAAAAAATACGGCGGATATTTGGAACTGACCGACAGCCGCAGGTTCGGACACGGTCTGCTGATACGCGCCTTGTTGGACAAGGAAACCCTGAAATAGACAGATGCCGTCTGAAAACAGGTTTCAGACGGCATTTCCTACATCAATACGATGTCGTATTGTTCCTGTGTGTAAGCGGTTTCGACTGCCAGAGAAATCGGTTTGCCGATGAAATCTATCAGCATTGCCAAGGATTGCGATTCTTCGTCCAAAAACAAATCGATGACGTTGGGGGCGGCGAGGATGCGGAAACTTTCGGCATCGTAACGGCGCGCTTCGCGGACGATTTCGCGCTGGATTTCGTAGCACACGGTTTGCGGCGTTTTCAGACGGCCTCTGCCTTGGCAGGAAGGGCAGGGTTCACAGAGGACTTGGTTTAAGTTTTCGCGCGAGCGTTTGCGCGTCAGCTCGACCAGCCCCAAATGGGTAAAGCCGTGCAGGGTGATGCGCGTGCGGTCGAAGGCGAGGGCTTTGGCAAGCTCTTGCAATACGGCTTCGCGGTGGCTTTCCTGCGCCATATCGATGAAGTCGATGATGATGATGCCGCCGAGGTTGCGCAGCCTTAATTCGCGGGCGATGGTGTGGCAGGCTTCGAGGTTGGTGCGGAAAATCGTTTCATCGAAATTGCGCGCGCCGACAAAGCCGCCGGTATTTACATCTATCGTGGTCATCGCTTCGGTGGACTCGATAATCAGGTAGCTGCCGAAGTTGAGGTTGACGCGCGGTTGCAGGGCGCGGCTGATTTCCTGTTCGACGTTGTGGGTTTCAAACAGCGGGCGTTCGCCCTTGAACAATTCTATCCTGCCCAATGCGCCGTGGACGTATTGTTCGGCAAAACGCGTCATCCGTCCGTGGTTTACGGTGGAATCGACGAGGATTTTCTGCGTGTCGCAGCCGACCATATCGCGCAACACGCGCAGGCTTAAAGGCAAATCCTGATAAAGCAGGGTTTCGGGCGGTTGGATTTTTGCCTGTTCTTGGATGTGTTCCCACACTTTGGTCAGGTAGTCGATGTCGGACTGGAGCTGTTCGTCGGTGGCGTTTTCGGCGTTGGTGCGGATGATGTAGCCCCGGCAGGCGTTTTCCGGCAGGAGCTTGTTGAGGCGTTCGCGCAGGCTGCTGCGTTCGGCATCGTCCTCGATGCGCTGGGATACGCCGATGTGGTCTTCCTGCGGAAGGTGGACGAGGAAACGCCCCGCCAGCGAGATTTGGGTGGAAAGCCGCGCGCCTTTGGTGTTGATGGGGTCTTTGATGACCTGCACCAAAACCGACTGTCCTTCAAACAACATATGCTCGATGCGCTGGGTTTCGTCGGGGTTGCGGCGTTGCTCGAGGACATCGACGATGTGTAAAAACGCCGCGCGTTCCAAACCAATGTCGATGAACGCGCTCTGCATTCCGGGCAATACGCGGCGCACCACGCCCAAATAGATATTGCCGACCAGGCTGTGCCCGCTGTTGCGCTCGATGTGCAGCTCGCAGATATTGTTTTCCTCCAACACCGCCACACGCGTTTCCTGCGGCGTGATGTTGACCAATATCGTTTCGGGTGGGCGCGCGATGTCTTTGGGGATGGGGAGTCCTGACAACATGGTTTTTCCTGAAAATGTAATAAAAATATTTTTGCACCCGTTCCGCCGCGCAGAGCGGGTGCAAAAATATTTTTCACAATGCCTATCATACTTTAAAAAAGAAACTTTGACACACTCCGCACATGCCGTCTGAATGTGCATCTGTTCCGCACTTGCCAAACGGAGCGATTGCCCCTATATTGATTATCATTGCAAAACTTTCGGAAACCCAATATGCAGACCGTTACCATGTACACAGGTCCGTTTTGCCCCTACTGCACGATGGCGAAAAGGCTGCTGCACGCGGCAGGTGTCGGACATATCGACGAAATCCGTGTCGATGCAAGCCCCGAAGCCTTTGCCGAAATGCAGCAGCTTTCGGGACAGCGCAGCGTGCCGCAGATTTTCATCGGCGAAACGCACGTCGGCGGATTTACCGACCTCTACCGCCTCCAGCAGGAAGGCGGTTTGGACGGACTGCTGAACCCTTAACCCCCAACTAGGAAAACACAATGAGCGAAGAACTGCAACCCGTATTCAGCATCGAGCGACTGTATGTCAAAGACTTGTCTTTGGAAGTGCCGCACGCGCCGCAAATCTTTTTGGAACAGGGCGAGCCCGAAGTGGATATGCGCGTTTCCACCGGCAGCCAAAAGCTGGAAGACGGTTACTACAACGTGGACGTTACCGTTACCGTTACCGCCAAATTGGATAACGAGCGCACGATGTTTTTGAACGAAGTAACCCAAAGCGGTATTTTCCGTCTGGAAAACATCCCCGAAGAAGATGCCGACCTGCTGCTCGGCGTGGCGTGTCCGAACATCCTCTTCCCTTACGCGCGCGAAGCGGTTTCCGGTACGGTAACGCGCGCCGGCTTCCCGCCCGTCCTGCTTGCGCCGATTAATTTTGAGGCGATTTACCAACAACAGCAGGAAGCCGAAGCCGCCGGGGCTTGATTCCTGCCTGCCGATGCCGTCTGAATCCGTTTCAGACGGCATTTTTGTTTTCGGATAAAATAGGCGCGTCCAAAGGAATCCGCCTATGATGTCGCCCGAAACCCAGAAACAGCTCAAAATCACCGATGTTTCCGCCAAGAAGCTCGACAAACTCAACCTCCATACCGCGTGGGATTTGGTTTTGCACCTGCCGCTGCGTTACGAGGACGAGACGCACATTATGCCGATTAAGGACGCGCCGATCGGCGTGCCGTGCCAGGTCGAGGGCGAGGTTATCCATCAGGAAGTAACGTTCAAACCGCGCAAGCAGCTGATTGTCCAAATCGCCGACGGCTCCGGCAGCGTCCTTTTCCTGCGCTTCATCCACTTTTACGCCGGCCATCAGAAGCAGACGGCGGTCGGCAAACGCATCCGCGCCGTGGGCGAAATCAAACACGGCTTTTACGGCGACGAGATGATTCATCCCAAAATCCGCGATGCCGAGAGCAGTGGTTTGGCGGAAAGCCTCACGCCGGTTTACCCGACCGTAAACGGTTTGAACCAGCCCACTTTGCGCCGCATCATTCAGACGGCGTTGGACGTTACGCCGCTGCACGACACGCTGCCTGATGCTTTATTAGGCCGTCTGAAGCTGCCGCACCTTGCCGAAAGCCTGCGCCTTTTGCATTCGCCGCCGCCGAGTTTCACGATTCATCAGCTTTCAGACGGCACGCTGCCTGCATGGCAAAGGCTCAAATTCGACGAACTTTTGGCGCAACAGTTGTCCATGCGGCTGGCGCGGCAGAAGCGTATCAGCGGCACGGCGGCGGCATTGGGCGGCGACGGTACGCTGACTCAAGCCCTGCGCCACGCCTTGCCGTTTGCCCTGACCGATGCACAAGAAAAAGCCGTGTCCGAAATCTGCCGCGATATGGCGCAAACCCACCCCATGCACCGTCTGCTGCAAGGCGATGTCGGCAGCGGCAAAACCATCGTCGCCGCCTTGTCCGCGCTGACCGCCATCGAATCCGGTGCGCAGGTGGCTGTAATGGCGCCCACTGAAATCCTTGCCGAACAACATTTTATTAAATTTAAACAATGGCTCGAACCTTTGGGCATTGAAGTTGTCCGCCTTTTTGGCAGTTTGCGTAAAAAAGCCAAAGACGAAGCCAAAGCCAAACTCGCCGACGGCAGCGTCAAAATCGCCGTCGGCACGCATGCCCTGTTTTCAGACGGCGTGGCGTTTCACAATTTGGGTTTGACCATTGTGGACGAACAGCACCGCTTCGGCGTCGCCCAACGTCTTGCCCTTAAAAACAAAGGGCGCGAAGTCCATCAGCTGATGATGTCCGCCACGCCCATCCCGCGCACGCTTGCGATGAGTTTTTTCGCCGACTTGGACGTGTCCGTCATCGACGAATTGCCGCCCGGGCGCACCCCGATTAAAACGCGCCTCGTCAACAACGTCCGCCGCGCCGAAGTCGAAGGCTTCGTCCTCAACATCTGCCGCAAAGGGCAGCAGGCATATTGGGTCTGCCCATTGATTGAAGAAAGCGAAACCCTGCAATTGCAAACCGCCGCCGAAACCCTCGCCCGGCTTCAGACGGCATTGCCCGAACTCAATATCGGACTGGTACACGGGCGCATGAAGGCCGCCGAAAAGGTCGAAGTGATGGCGCGGTTTTCTTCGGGGGAGCTGAATGTCTTGGTCGCCACCACCGTTATCGAAGTCGGCGTAGATGTGCCCAACGCCGCCCTGATGGTCATCGAACACGCCGAGCGCATGGGCTTGGCGCAGCTGCACCAATTACGCGGACGGGTCGGGCGCGGCGCGGCAGAAAGCGTGTGCGTCCTCCTGTTTGCCGAACCCTTGGGCGAACTCGCCAAAGCGCGGCTGAAAGTCATCTACGAACACACCGACGGATTCGAAATCGCCCGCCAAGACCTCAATATCCGCGGCCCCGGCGAATTTCTCGGCGCGCGCCAAAGCGGCGTGCCTATGCTGCGTTTCGCCAAGCTTGAAGAAGACTTACACCTTTTGGAACAGGCGCGCGAAACCGCCCCTTTGCTGATTGAGCAAAACCCCGAAATCGTCGAAGCGCATCTGGCGCGGTGGCTTTCCGGCAGGGAAGGATATTTGGGCGTGTGAGCAAAATGCCGTCTGAAATATTAGAAAAAAGTGTAACGGAAATCTGATTTTTTATAGTGGATTAACAAAAATCAGGACAAGGCGACGAAGCCGAAGACAGTACAAATAGTACGGAACCGATTCACTTGGTGCTTCAGCACCTTAGAGAATCGTTCTCTTTGAGCTAAGGCGAGGTAACGCCGTACCGGTTTTTGTTAATCCACTATATTATTTTTGATACATTTTCATGATTTTAAATCCCGTTATTCCCAAGTGGGCGGAAATCCGGCAATGGGAAGCCGCAGAGACTTATCGGGAAAACGGCAAGCCCTCCGCTATCATTCCCGCGCAGGCGGGAATCTAGAAATGAAAAACCACGGTGTTATCGGAAATGATTGAAACCGGAGAAATGACGGAATCGAAGCGTGTGGAAATGTGTCGGAAATCGCTGAAACCGGATAAACTATAGTGGATTAAATTTAAATCAGGACAAGGCGACGAAGCCGCAGACAGTACAGATAGTACGGCAAGGCGAGGCAACGCTGTACTGGTTTAAATTTAATCCACTATAGATTCCCGCTTTTGCGGGAATGACGGGATTTCAGATTGTTGTTTTCGCGGAATGATGAGCCGAAAGCCGTCCGAACCCAAAAAAACCGTCGCTTTCAGACGGCATCAAAAACCGCAGGCACGATGCCTGCGGTTTGCCGTTTGCGCTTCAGGGGAGCAGGGGGATGCCGCCCAAGCCGTGTGTTTCCTCCAGTCCGAACATAATGTTCATATTTTGCACCGCCTGACCCGCCGCGCCTTTGACGAGGTTGTCGATGACGGAAAGGACGACCCACACATCGGATTGCGCCGCCTGTTGGATGCTGATGCGGCAGAGGTTTGCGCCGCGCACGCTGCGGGTTTCGGGTGTCGAACCGGCAGGCAGGATGTCCACGAACAGGCTGTCGCGATAATAGTCGCGCAGGACGGTTTCGGGGTCGCTGCCGTCTGAAAGGTGGAGGTAAACGGTGGCGTGCATACCGCGTATCATCGGCGCGAGGTGCGGCGTGAACACGAATCCTTCGGCGATGCCGTCCTGAAGCCCGGCGATGGTCTGCCTGATTTCGGGCAGGTGGCGGTGTCCGGCTATGCCGTAGGCTTTGAAGTTGTCGCCGGCTTCGCACAACAGCGAACCGACATTGCCTTTCCTGCCCGCGCCGGACACGCCGGATTTGCAGTCGGCAATCAGCGGCATACCGGGCTTCAGACGGCATTGCCGCAACAGCGGCACGAGCGGCAGGGAAACGCAGGTCGGGTAGCAGCCGGGGTTGGCGACGAGGCGTGCCTGTGCGACGGCTTCGCGGTTGAGTTCGCTCAATCCGTACACGGCTTGGGGAATGAGGCCGGGGGCGGCGTGGGTCATGCCGTACCAGTGTTCCCAGGTCGGAATGTCGCGTATGCGGAAGTCGGCGGAGAGGTCGATGACGCGCACGCCCTGTTCAATCAGGCGCGGCGCGTCTTTCATGGCGATGCCGTTGGGCGTGGCGAAGAAGACGATGTCGCATTGTTCCAAACCTGCCTCGTCGGGCGTTTGGAAGGCGAGGCCGTACACGCCGCGCAGACTTGGAAAGTAATCGGCAACTGCGGTTCCCGCTTCGCTGCGGCTGGTTACGGCGGCAACTTCGACATCGGGATGGGCGGCAAGCAGGCGCAGCAGTTCCACGCCCGTGTAGCCCGTCGCGCCGACAATGCCGGCTTTGATTTTTTTGCTCATGGTTTTTCCTTTGTGTGGTTGGCGGGTATGCCGTCCGAACGCTGCAAAACTGCGGTTCAGACGGCATTCTGTTTTAAAACATACGCTGCCATTTGCGGTTGAGCAGGAAGCCGTGTCCGCCCGAATTGGTGCAGAGTACGCCGTTTTCAAGGCTGCCGCACTGCCAGCCTTTTCCTTTGGCGGTGTGTCCGTAGGCGAGGACGGGCGGTTCGGGGCTGTACGGGTAGTCGCTGTAACAGCTCATGTAGGCTTTCCCTTTGTTGTCGATGTTGAACACATTGCCCCAGTCGAATCCGCATCCTTTGGGTTTCGGCATGGCGGGTTTGGTATTGTCGGTTTCGCGGATGAAGCAGGATACGCCGTGCCACGGTTCTTCGCCTTCCGGCGGTTCGGTGTCGCCTCCGCAGACGATGTTGCCGCTCGGGGATTGGAAATTGACGACGAAAATGCCGTCGGGCGCATCGGCGTATGCGTGCGCGAAGGCGAGGGTTGCGGAAAGGATGAGGAAGGTTTTGCACAACATGGCTTATCCTCCGGATGTTGTGGGGGAATCGGGGGAAACGGTTTGTTTGGTCTGCGCGTCAAACTCCGCCAGCGTCATGTTGAGCGTCTGCAGACAGGGCTGCATGACGGTATCGACGGTTTGGTTGGCTTTGTCTTTGTTTTGGGCGGCGGGGCGGTACACGAAGAGTTTGAAGAGTTCGCTCAACTCAATCGAATCCGCCCCCGTTTTCAAAACCCAGCCCTGTCTGCCGGAATAGATATAGCCGTACCGCGCCAGCTTTTCCAGAAGCTCGCCCAACTCGTCGTAGCCCATATTGATATGCCGTCTGAACTCCTGAACAGGCAAGGCTTTGCCTTCTTTTTGCGCCGCATCCAGAAGCAGCAGAATTTTCAATACGTCGTCAAACCGTCCGCGCGAGTCGAACCCCCTGCGGAAGGCCTCGCCCTGCCAATAAGACAGCGACGAAGTCAGCACTGCGCCACCTAAGACCAGCGTCCACAGCAGGTTTAACCAAAGCAGGAAAAACGGCACGGCGGCAAACGCGCCGTAAATCGAGCGGTAGCCGTCGAAATTGCCCATATACCAAGTGAAGAGGGAACGCGCGGTTTCCAGACAGAACGCTGTTGCCAAAGCCCCGACAAACGCCTGCCGCGCGGGAACGAAGCGGTTTGGCACGAAGCGGTACAGCCCCCACAGCAAAAGCGTCATGAAGGTCAGCGTCGCCGCCGTCCGCAACGCGCCCGACCACTGCGGCGCACCTGAGGCAAGCGCGGCATCCTGTACCGACCCGACCATAAAGGAAATGCCCACGCCCAAAGACAGCGGCCCGAACGTCAGTAAAGCCCAATAGACGAGAAACTGCATCATCCACGGACGCTGGGAATTGACCCGCCAGATGCGGTTGAACGTATTGTCTATCGTCCGAATCAGCATCAGCGAGGTAACGACCAGCATTACGCTGCCGATTGCCGTCAGCCGGTTCGCCTGCTCGCGGAACGCATTGATATAGTCGAACACCATGTCCGCGCCCTGCGGCACAATGGTTTGGTTGACGAAGGAGACGAACGAATCCGACCAGCGGTCAAATACGGGGAAAATCGAAGCGACCGCGACCATTACGGTCAGTACGGGGACGAGTGCCAGCAGCGTCGTAAACGTCATGCTTGCCGCTGCCTGCGGTACGCGCTCTTCACTGAAACGGCGGACGACGAACCATGCAAATGCACAGATTTTATTGTCCGCCAAACCTTGCCAACGTTGTAAAAAGGTCATAATCTCTTACCAGATTTCATGTTTTCAAACTGTTTCAGACGGCATCTGGACAACCGTTATGCCGTCTGAACGCCAAACTATTTTAACGGAATCCGCCCATGAACCCAAATTCCCTCAAAATCCTCGTCCTCTACTACTCTCAAAACGGCAGCACCCTCAACCTTGCCCGCCAAATCGCACGCGGCATCGAAAGCGTCGCAGGCTGCGAAGCCGTATTGCGCACCGTCCCCAAAGTCTCTACCGTCTGCGAAGCCGTCGAAGAAGACATCCCCGACAGCGGTGCGCCCTATGCCACCGCCGAAGACCTCAAAACCTGCGCCGCCCTCGCCCTAGGCAGCCCCACCCGCTTCGGCAACATGGCGGCCGCCATGAAATACTTCATCGACGGCACCATCCCCCTGTGGCTCGGCGCGGAACTCGCCGGCAAACCCGCCACCGTCTTCACCAGCACCGCCTCCCTGCACGGCGGACAAGAAACCACGCTGCTTACCATGATGCTCCCCCTTCTGCACCATGGCATGATTATCAGCGGCATCCCCTACACCGAATCCGCCCTCGGCAATACCCGAAGCGGCGGTACCCCTTACGGCGCGTCCCACGTTGCCGGACATGACGGCAAACCCGTCCTGACCGCAGAAGAAAACGACATCGCCTTCGCACAAGGCAGACGGCTTGCGGAGCTTGCCGTCAAGTTGGCCTAAACAGCCTCCTTTCAGACGGCATGAGAAATGATGCCGTCTGAAAGCGTTTGCCTGTATAATCCGCATCTTTGCCTTTCCGCATTCGCGGTTCGAAAACCTCCCGCGTTACCAAAACTAGGATTCAGTATGTCAAACCAACAAGCCTTGGTCATCTTTTCGGGCGGCCAAGATTCCACTACCTGCCTGATTCAGGCGGTTCAAACCTACGGGCGCGAAAACGTCCAAGCCATCACCTTCCAATACGGGCAACGCCACGCCGTCGAGCTGGAACGCGCCCGCTGGATTGCGCAGGATTTGGGCGTCAAACAAACCGTACTCGACTTGAGCCTGATGCGGCAGATTACGCACAATGCCCTGATGGACGAAGCCGCCGCCATCGAAACTGCCGAAAACGGCGTTCCAAATACTTTTGTAGACGGCCGCAATGCGCTTTTCCTGCTCTACGCCGCGATTTACGCCAAAGGGCAGGGGATACGGCACATTATCGCGGGCGTGTGCGAAACCGACTTTTCCGGCTATCCCGACTGCCGCGATGTGTTTGTCAAATCGATGAATGTTACCCTTAATCTGGCGATGGACTATGATTTCCAAATCCACACGCCGCTGATGTACCTGACCAAAGCGCAAACTTGGGCGTTGGCGGACGAAATGGGCGCGCTGGACTATATCCGCGAGCAAACCCACACCTGCTATAACGGCATCGTCGGCGGCTGCCACGAATGCCCGAGCTGCGTATTGCGCGAGCGTGGATTGGCGGAATATTTGGAAAGTAAAAAGGCCGTCTGAAAATACAACCATTATCCGATACAAGCCTTATCATGCCCAAACTTTATATGTTCTATCTCGGCGGTAACGCAGGCCGCTCCAATATCGAAGTGCACGACATCCAATTTGCCGTGTGCGACGATTATCGCGAAGCCATCCCCGCGCTTAAAGCCGCATGGTTCGGCGATGCGGACAAAATCCACATCGACGGCTGGCAGATTGTCGAATGGGCGGATGGTTACGATGTCTGCGTACGGGAGGCGGGAGAACATACCGCAATGCCGTCTGAACACGCCCAGCACCTGTATTTTGTCAATGTCGGCGGTTATCGCGCGGGTCAGCTTGCAGAAGCGCACGCTTTCGGACTGTTCGCCGCCGCCACGCCTGCCGAAGCCAAACAAAAAGCCCTGCAAACCCTGTTGACCGACCATGTTCAGCAACATAAAGACAACTTAAAAGACGTGGACAACCTGCTCCGACTTGACCGCATCGGCAATTTCCATATCCGCCTGACCCCGAATCCGCACGGCAAGCCTGCCGAAATCGGCTTTCAAGGTTATTTGCCCATTTGAGAACCCATGAAAATCACCAAAATCTTCACCTTCGACTCTTCGCATATGCTCGACGGGCATGACGGCAAATGCCAAAACCTGCACGGGCATACCTACAAACTCGAAATCACCGTTTCAGACGGCATTATCAAAGGCGGCGCGAAAGACGGTATGGTGATGGACTTTACCGACTTGAAAGCCATTGTCAAACAACACATTACCGACCCCTTCGACCACGCCTTCATCTACGACGGCGGCAACGGGCGCGAATCTCAAATCGCCGCACTCTTGGAAGGCTGGAACATGAAAACCCTGCGCCTGCCCTGCCGCACCACTGCCGAAAATATGGCGGTCGAAATGTACGACCGTTTGAAAAACGCAGGGCTGAACGTGTACAGCGTGAAATTGTGGGAAACGTCGACATCGTGTGCGGAGTATGAAGGGGAGTAGGGGATAGTTTGAACGTATCGATATAGTGAATTTGAATGAAACTTGCACTAAGCCGTCATTCCCGCGCAGGCGGGAATCCAGACCTTGATTTATCAGGAATATTTAAAAATTGCAGCAATTCCAAATCTCTGGATTCCCGCCTGCGCGGGAATGACGATGTGGGGCGTCCTTATTTGAATCTGCTTTATAGTGGATTAAATTTAAACCAGTACAGCGTTGCCTCGCCTTAGCTCAAAGAGAACGATTCTCTAAGGTGCTGAAGCATCAAGTGAATCGGTTCCGTACTATTTGTACTGTCTGCGGCTTCGTCGCCTTGTCCTGATTTTTGTTAATCCACTAGTGGTACAAAATTCAAGATAGATTTCAAAGGGAGAGTTAATATTGTTAATTAAAAAAATAATTTTATGGGTAGTTATGACTTTATTTTGGATTTTCATTTTTTATCCAAATGAGAAGGAATTATCAACAAAACGATTTATTTTTGAGAAGTCATACAGTTATAATTCTGGCATACCATTTAACTATTTCTTAATAGATAAAAATCAGAATTCCATTATTTATTTCTTTATTAATAACTATATAGAAGAGGGTAACTTTATTTATTTTTCATATATTGATGGAGGTATTGTGCATGATTTCTGCTATACAAATAAAAAGTTAAAGCTATTACGTATTAACAAACTAACTGATAGTATAGAAAATGCTCAAATAAATAAGCACCAAATAGTTTTTGATAAAATTAATAAAATAAAATACAGTGATTTAACATGGTTGCAAAGTGAATATAATAGATGCAAGTAAATTTCTGTATTGATTATTTATTGGAAAAATTGCATTGTTTACACTTTTTTCATGCTGATCAGTGCACAGGTAGGGGGTGTGCTGGGGCAGAATGCGGTGGAGAATAATGCCCTAGACCGTTTGGACGGATTCACACCCGGCGAACGAAGCCTGAGAGCCAGAGCAGATAAGATCTACCAATATACCGTAAAACGGTTTTTTCTCCTGCACGGATTCCCCGTCTTTTCAAACGGCATTCCATCTCAAACGTACCCATTAAAAGGAACACCCATGAAACTCCTCTCCACCATTCTCGTTCTCCTCGTCGCCGCCGAACATTTCTACATCGCCTGGCTTGAAATGACACAGATTCCCAGCGAAAAAGCGGCGGAAACGTTCAAGCTGCCTTACGAATTTATGGAACAAAAGCGTGTGCAGACCCTGTTTGGCAACCAAGGGCTGTATAACGGCTTTCTCGGCATTGGGCTGGTGTGGGCGCGGTTTGCCGTGCTGGACAACGCCGTTTACGGCGCGACGATTCTGTTTCTCGGTTTCGTATTGATTGCCGCCGCATGGGGCGCGTTTACCACAGGCAACAAAGGCATACTCGTCAAACAAGGTTTGCCCGCATTTTTGGCAGCGGCGGCGGTATTGGCGGTATGAAAAAAATCAATGTTGCCCCCGAAAATCCGCAATACCGCATCGTTGAAATCTTTGAAAGCCTGCAAGGCGAGGGCTGGAACACGGGCATGCCTGCCGTTTTCGTCCGCTTGGGCAAATGCAACCTTGCCTGCGGCTGGTGTGATACCGATTATTTGACATTCGGCATGATGAGCCTGTCCGACATTTTAGACCGTCTGAAAACCTACGCCGCCCGCAACATCATCATCACCGGCGGCGAGCCGACCATCCAGCCGCATCTCGACACCCTCTTGAACGCGCTCAAGGCGGAAGGCTATTTCCTCTGTATCGAAACCAACGGACTCAATCCCGCGCCGCCGCAAATCGACTATGTCGCCACCAGCCCCAAAGCCTGCTATGCCGCCAAATACGAAAAAAGCTGTATCGAAACAGCCGACGAAGTGCGGATTGTTGCCGACGGCGATGTCGTCGGGTTCTGCGAAAATATGGAACGCAAAATCCGCGCACATCATTACTACCTTTCGCCCTGCGAACAAAACGGCGCAATGAACATTTACGACACTATCCGCCAAATCGGTATTCTGAACAGCCGTCCCGACGCGCCGGTGCATTGGCAGTTGAGCGTGCAGACGCACAAATGGGCGGGAATAGAGTAGTTTAAGTAGTGTAACTCAAAGGGTCGGCTTACCGTTTTGCCGATGTTTGACATACGGGAAGTGTACCGCTTCCGCGTGAAATTGCCGACATTTCCGCTGCCTAATTGGTTTGGAACCTTACTGAATAAGATGCCGCCGTTGGGTACAAGCCCGGCTTCCTAAATTCCGATGGTCTTTTGAACCTTGCCGATACTCTTTGTCAGTGCGCGCAAATGGCAGGGTTAGGGAAAACGAAATGCCGTCTGAAACAGCATTCTGTTTCAGACGGCATTTTTCTGTTGCCGCCAAAAGGAAAAACCGCCCCGGCAATCCATGCCGAGGCGGTTTGAATATGGTCGGAATGAGAGGATTCGAACCTCCGACCCCTTCGTCCCGAACGAAGTGCGCTACCGGGCTGCGCTACATTCCGAATTAAGTAAGGCGTGATTATAGCGCAAAAAATATGGCGTGCCTATACCGTTTTGCCTTTTTGCCGCGTGTCGGGTGGATTTAAAGGGCTGTGTTTGAATACAGTGTTGATAAGCATCCTTATCTCCAAGTAATTCAATAAGATAACTTTCTACCTGACCGAAAAAAATCATTGCCTTTCCCTGACAAACGGTTGAAATCGGCAGATTGTTGAAACGCAGCCGATTTAAAAGGCCTCTCCGACTTTCACGCCGCCCGCCGTGTCTTGCGGCGAAGTCAAACGGGAGGTCAAGGCTTGTGCCGCTTGGAAATCCGCCGTCTGCATCACGGCTTGCGCGGCGGCACTGCCGAGCGTGTTGGCCATATATTGCCAACGTTGCGCCAAAGCGGGATTGTCGGGAATGCGGAAATCTTCGCGCAGTTCGTCCACAAGGTCGGGACGGTTGCAAACCAATATGATGTCGCAGCCCGCTTCAAACGACAGCCGGGCGCGTTCTTTGATGCCGCCGGCCCCGCACGCGCCCTCCATAGTCAAATCGTCCGAGAAAATCACGCCTTTGAATCCGATGTCGCGGCGCAAAATTTGTTTGAGCCAGATTTCGGAAAACCCGGCGGGTTTTGTGTCCACTTGCGGATAAACGACGTGGGCGGGCATAACCGCCGCCATACCTTCGCGGCTCATAATGCGGAAAGGGATGAGGTCGGCGGCTTCGAGTTCGTCGAGGCTGCGCCCGTCTTCGGGCAGCACCAAATGGCTGTCCCCTTCGACAAAGCCGTGTCCGGGAAAATGTTTGCCGCAGGATTTCATACCGCCTTTTGCCAAACCTTTTTGAAGGGCGAGGGCAAGGCGGGTTACGGCTTCGGGGTTGCGGTGGAAACTGCGGTTGCCGATGACGGGGCAGTTTCCCCAGTCCAAATCCAAGACAGGAGTGAAGGACAAGTCGATGCCGCAGGCGGAAAGCTCGGTTGCCAAAACCCGGCCGACTTGTCCGGCGGCGGTTTCGGCGGCGGACGCGCCGTCTTTGTCCCAAATTTGCCCTAAAACGTTCATTGCGGGCAGGCGGGTAAAGCCTTCGATAAACCGTTGCACCCTGCCGCCTTCGTGATCGACGGCGATGATGAGTTCGGGGGTGCGGAGGGATTTGATTTCGGCGGTAAGTTCTTTGAGCTGTTCGATGTTTTGGAAGTTGCGGCGGAAGAGGATGATGCCGCCGATTGCGGGGTCGAGCAGGCGTTGTTTTTCTTCTCCGGTCAGGCGGAAGGCGGCAATGTCGGCCATTAAGGGGCCGCGCGGAATATGGGGGACGGTCATTGCGGTTTGCTCCAAAAAGCTTCAGACGGCATAGGCCGTCTGAACAGGGAAAGGGGTCAGGCGTTGGCGCGTTTTTTGTCTTTCAACAGAAAAATCAGCACCGCCAATACAATGCCTGTCGTGCCAAAGCCCAACAGCGCGGATTTTGTCAGACCCAATGCGAGGTAGCCCGATGCGGCGGCGGCGGCAACCGTCAGGGCATAAGGCAGTTGCGAGGTAACGTGGTCGATGTGGTTGCAGCGTGCGCCGGTGGACGACAGGATGGTCGTGTCGGAGATGGGCGAGCAGTGGTCGCCGCATACCGCCCCCGCCATCACTGCGGACATACACGGGATAATCAGCGCGGGTTCGACTTTGACTGCCATGGCGGCGGCAATCGGCAGCATAATGCCGAACGTTCCCCAGCTTGTGCCGGTGGCAAACGCCATCACGCTGGCGAGCAGGAAGAGGATGACGGGCAGAAAGCCGGGGCGGATGCTGTCGGCAACCAGCGTGGAGAGGTAGTCGCCGGTGTGCATTTCGCCGACAACCGTACTGATGAGCCAAGCGAGGATTAAAATGGCGATTGCGCCGAACATAGATTTCGCACCCTGCCAAACGGCTTTGGGATAGTCGGCGGTTTTAATCGTGCCGAGCGTGCAGAGGACGACGGCAAGCACGCCGCAAGTGCCGCCGAATACCAGCGAAGTGTTCACGTCCGTATTTTCAAATGCCCCCAAAATGCTGAAGGTTTCGCTTGCCTGCGCGCCGGTGTAGATCATGGCGGAAACCGTTGAGGCGATTAAGGTCAAAACGGGAATAATCAACGCGTAAACCCTGCCCTCGATGCCGTCTGAAACGGCTGTTTCATTATGGGTTTCGTTCAAGGCGGCCTGCTCGAAGCGTTCCATCGAGCCGATGTCGAAGGAGAACCAGGAGACGACGAATACCATAATCAGGGCAAACAGCGCGTAATAGTTCATCAGGCTCATGGCGACAAACGTTCCCATCGGCGTGTATCCGGTGATTTTGTAGGTAACGAGCAATCCGGCAAGCGTGGCGATAATCGACGCGCCCCAGCTTGAAACGGGCATCAGCACGCACATCGGCGCGGCAGTGGAGTCGAGGATGTAGGCGAGTTTGGCGCGGGAAACTTTAAACTTGTCGGTAACGGGGCGGGCAATCGCACCGACGGCGAGGCTGTGGAAATAGTCGTCGATAAAGGTTACGAACACGAGGCAGGCGGTCAGCATTTTCGCGCCGCGCCGGTTTTTAATGTGCCGTTTTGCCCAGTCGGCAAACGCCTGATTGCTGCCGGAAAGGGTCAGCAGTGAAGTAAAGATGCCCAAAAGTATCAGGAAAATCAGTATTTTGAGCTTGCCGAGAGACCATTCCCCGTCTGCCCGTACCAACCCTTCCGCCATATCTTTCAAATGAATCAGGCCGTTTGCGGGGTTGCCGCCCGTCAGGAAGGCGGTGCCGACCAAAATGCCTATGCTTAACGACAGCAATACACGCCGGGTAACGACGGCGAGGGCCAGTGCCAAAAAAGGCGGGATAACCGAGAGAAATGAGTGTGAATAATCAATGAGCTGCATAATGTGCGAGGTATAAGTGTCCGGATGGCGGTTTTTGTCCGCAACGGTTCGGGTTGGTCGGCAAAACGGGCGGAAGTATTTTTTTGTATTTTCAAATACTGATTTGAAATCAAAGGATTGATTTCTTTAAAATGCCCGTCGGCGGGTGCAGGCGGGCATTTTACCATTTAAAGGACATTTCGGGCGGATTATGCGGTTTACGGCAGGGTCAGCGCAATGAACAAAGTGCCGCCCCGGCGCATAACCAAAAGGGGGATGTTTTTACCCGCCCTGTCCAGCGCATTGCGGAAACCGTCTTCGTCATTGACGGGGGTTTGCCCGACGGCGAGGATTTCGTCGCCGCGCCGCAGGCCCGCGCGTTGCGCCGCACCCGAAACCTGCACGACGACCAGCCGTCCGCCGCTGCCGTCTGTATCGGTTTGGAGGGTAATGCCGGCAGATTCGACCGAGAACGTGCCGGATTGGTGTTCGGCATAAGGGACTTTGTCCGGCTCGGACGAGGAACCGGTTTGTTCGGAAGCATTGCCCAGTTTGACGGTAACGGTGATTTCCTTGCCTTTGCGCCATACGCCGAGGCTGACTTCTTTTCCCGGTGTAATGGCGCCGACCATAACGGGAAGATCGCCGGAAGAACGTATTTCTCCGCCGTCGAGGCTGAGGACGATATCGCCTGCCTGCAGGCCGGAGCGTTCTGCGGGGCTGCCGGGCAGGACTTTGGCAATCAGTGCGCCGCCGGCTTTATCCAGACCGAAGGACTGTGCCAAACCGTAGGATACTTCCTGAATAATCACGCCCAGTTGCCCGCGTTGGACTTTGCCGGTGTTTTTCAGTTGTTCGGCGACATTCATGGCAACGTCAATCGGGATGGCGAAGGAAATGCCCATAAATCCGCCGCTGCGGCTGTATATTTGCGAATTGATGCCGACGACCTGTCCTTTTAAGTTGAACAGCGGGCCGCCGGAGTTGCCCGGATTGATGGCGACATCGGTTTGAATGAAGGGTGTGTAGCTTTCGTTGGGCAGGCTTCTGCCTTTGGCGGACACGATGCCGGCGGTAACGCTGTTGTCGAAGCCGAAGGGCGCGCCGATGGCGGCGACCCATTCTCCCGGTTTCAAATCTTTGGGATTGCCGATTTTGACGACGGGCAGCTCTTCCGTTGCGTCGATTTTTAAAAGCGCCACGTCGGATTGGACATCCGAGCCGATGAGTTTGGCGGTATATTCGCGCTTGTCGTTGAGCAGGACTTTGATGCTGCCCATACCGGCAACGACGTGGGTATTGGTCAGGATGTAGCCGTCTTTGCTGATGATGAAGCCCGAACCGAAGTTCAATCCGCCGTCGTCTGCTTCTTCTTGGGGGATTTCGGGCATATTCGGGACGAGGCGTTTGAAAAATTCGTAGAACGGGTCGCTGTCGGCAATCGGGTCGGAATCGTTTTCGGCATTGCCGCTGCCGTTTTGGGTGCGCGGGGCGGG
Source organism: Neisseria benedictiae (assembly GCF_958267435.1). Lineage (NCBI taxonomy): Bacteria > Pseudomonadati > Pseudomonadota > Betaproteobacteria > Neisseriales > Neisseriaceae > Neisseria > Neisseria benedictiae. Next base: position 159,312 of record NZ_CATQFV010000027.1, on the reverse strand, counting down.
GGCTGCCTGAATATTGACGACTGCCGGGCCTTCGCTTTGAACCAGTTGGGCAAAGTCGGGCAGCAGCATACTGACGCTGCCGTCGTCTTTGGTGTGTTCGATGCGTTCTACGAAGGATGCTTCTTTTTTGTCCGCACCGAAAAAGCTGCCTGCCTTGTCGCAGCCTGCCAGCGAGGCGGCACACAGTGCTGCCAAAGCGAGGTATTGGTATTTTTTGAACACGTTTTGTCCTTTGTCGGATGCCGGTACCGGCTTTAATGCCGTCTGAAGCGCATTTTGTCGGCTTCAGACGGCATGGGATGAAATTCTACAACGTCCGTCCGAATTTTCAAGCGTTTCATTTTGAAGGACGGCGGCGGTCAGGCTTTGGCGGGATATTCGCACAAATCGTTGATGATGCAGGTTTGGCATTGCGGCTTTAAAGCCTTGCAGGTGTAGCGTCCGTGCAAAATCAGCCAGTGGTGCGCGTCCATCAGAAATTCTTTAGGAATGAAGCGCATCAGTTTGTCTTCGACTTCGCGTACATCTTTCCCGGGGGCGATTTTGGTTCGGTTGGACACGCGGAAGATATGCGTATCGACCGCCATAACGGGGTGTCCGAACGCCGTGTTCAATACCACGTTTGCCGTTTTGCGCCCCACGCCCGGCAAGGATTCCAAAGCCTCGCGGTCTTCCGGCACTTCGCCGTTGTATTTTTCCAGCAGGATGCGGCAGGTCTGCATGATGTGTTTGGACTTGGTTTTATACAGCCCGATGGTTTTTGTGTATTCCATCACGCCGTCCAAGCCCAAATTCAGCATCGCCTGCGGCGTATCGGCAATTGGAAACAGCTTCGCCGTCGCCTTGTTCACGCCGACGTCGGTTGCTTGCGCCGAAAGCAGAACGGCAATTAAAAGCTCGAAAGGGGAGTTGAAATTCAGCTCGGTGGTCGGATGGGGGTTGGCGGCGCGGAAGCGTTCGAAAATTTCTTGGCGGATGTGTCTGTTCATTTTTTTATACGGTGGGTTTGTGTGTTCGGCATTATAACGTATGGTTCAGGCGGCGTAATATTGCATTCCCCACAGAATGAAGGCGTAACGCGCCGTTTTGCCGATAACCAGCATCAGCCCGCTTGTCCACGGATTCAACCGCAGCCAGCCAGCGGCAAGCGGCAGTGCGTCGCCGATGACGGGCAGCCAGGCAAACGCAAGCAGCCATACGCCGTAACGCTTCATTATCCTGATTGTTTTTTCAGACGGCATTTTTCGGGAAGGCAGCAAACGCCCCATCCAATAGGAAACCATACTGCCCAATCCGTTGGCAAGGCCGGCGCACAGCCATGCGCCGTATGCATGTTCGGAAAAGCGGTGGACGAATAGAGCAAAGGCGGCTTCCGATGTGCCGGGCAGGAGGGTGGCGGAAGTGAAGGCGGAAAAAGCGAGGGCGGCGTAGGCGTAAAAGACGGTCATGTACGGTTTGTGGTAAATCAAAATGAGGATTGAAAAAATACAGCGTCGGCATGCTTGTCGGGATAATAGCGGATGTTGTCCGGCAAGGATATGCCGGCGGCTTGCAAATTTGTGAAATGTCAGTATGATTCACGCCGCCCTTGAAGAATATCAATTTTTGCCGTCCGAACTGTGCAATGTATTCCAATAAAATGAAAGGCAAATCATGTCTGCGCAATCACAAAACAACCATACGTCTCCGTTGGTCGTCTTGACCACGCTGTTCTTCATGATGGGTTTTATTACCTGCATGAACGACATCCTTATTCCTCATTTGAAAGAAATTTTCGACCTGACTTACGTTCAGGCGATGCTGATTCAATTCTGTTTCTTTACCGCCTATGCGGTGATGTCGATTCCCATGGGTACGCTGGTGGGCAAAATCGGTTATAAAAACGGCGTTATCGGCGGCTTTCTGCTGACGGCGATCGGATGCCTGTTGTTTTATCCTGCTGCGGGCAGCCATTCTTACGCGGTATTTTTGGGCGCGTTGTTTATTTTGGCTTCCGGCGTAACGCTGCTTCAGGTTGCCGGTAATCCTTATGTTACCCTGCTGGCGAAACCCGGCAAGGAATCGGCAACGCTGACGCTGGTTCAGGCGTTTAACTCTTTGGGTACGACCATTGCGCCGCAAATCGGCGCGTTCCTGATTTTGGCGGACGCAACCCGAACCGTCAGCAAGGCGGAACAGATTTCTTCCGTACAGATTCCCTATTTGGGGCTGGCGGGGCTGCTGATTATCCTTGCCGTATTTGTCAAACTGATCCGTCTGCCCGACGCGCAAAAAATTGCCGCCGAAGAAAGCGAACACAACCACGACGGCAAAACCGGCGTGTGGCAGTACAAACATCTCGTGTTCGGCGCGGCAGGCATTTTCTGCTATGTCGGTGCGGAAGTCTCCATCGGTTCGCTGATGGTCAACGTATTGGGTTATCTGAAAGGGCTGAACCACGCCTCTGCCGCGCATTACCTGTCGTTCTATTGGGGCGGCGCGATGGTCGGACGTTTCCTCGGTTCGGCAGTGATGGCGAAATTCGCGCCCAACCGCTATCTGGCGTTTAACGCATCGGCTGCGGTCGTGCTGCTTGCCGTTGCGATGGCGACGGGCAGCGGCAATGCGGATGTGGCGATGTGGTCGCTGCTTGCCATCGGTTTTTTCAACTCGATTATGTTCCCGACGATTTTCTCTTTGGCAACCAAAGGATTGGGCAAATTCACCAACGCGGCTTCCGGTGTGCTGTGTACCGCGATTGTCGGCGGTGCGGTCGTGCCGGTGATTCAAGGTTGGGCGGCGGATACTTACACCCTGATGTCTTCGTTTGTCGTTTCCGTTATCTGTTACCTGTATATCGTGTTTTTTGCGGTGTACGGATATAGGGCGGACGAATAATCTTTTTCTTGAGAAATGCCGTCTGAACATCTTTCAGATGGCATTTTTGCGTACCGGTGTTTGCGGCGTGTGTGCCGAGGTTTTAATATAGTGGATTAACAAAAACCAGTACAGCGTTGCCTCGCCTTAGCTCAAAGAGAACGATTCTCTAAGGTGCTGAAGCACCAAGTGAATCGGTTCCGTACTATCTGTACTGTCTGCGGCTTCGTCGCCTTGTCCTGATTTTTGTTAATCCATTATACTTCAATCCATAAAAGTCTTATATGCCAACAAACAAAAAAATAAAAAATTATATTTCAAAAAAATTAATTTAAATTGAGAAAATTGCTGTTTTGTTTCTGCCAGGCTTTTGTAAAACGCTAAAATGCCGTCTGAAAACGTCGGGCGGATTCGGTATGGTGTGTTAGAATCCGTTAACTTTATATCAAATCGGGCAAAGAATCATGTTTGCTTTCAAATCCTTACTCGATATGCCGCGCGGTGAGGCAATTGCCGTCGTCGTCGCTCTGATTGCCGCGATGGGCTATACCATCATTTCATTGGAGTGGCTGCCGCATATGTCCATTATTGCCGCCATCGTCGTGCTGATTTTGTACGGCTTGGCGCGCGGTTTGAAATACAACGATATGCAGGCGGGGATGATTGGCGCGTTGAATCAGGGTATGGGCGCGATTTACCTGTTTTTCTTCATCGGGCTGATGGTCAGCGCGCTGATGATGAGCGGCGCGATTCCGACGCTGATGTATTACGGTTTCGGACTGATTTCCCCGACTTATTTTTATTTTTCCGCCTTCGCGCTGTGTTCCGTCATCGGCGTGTCCATCGGCAGCAGCCTGACCACCTGCGCTACTGTAGGCGTTGCCTTTATGGGTATGGCGGCGGCGTTTCAGGCTGATATGGCGATGACGGCGGGCGCGGTCGTCTCGGGTGCGTTTTTTGGCGACAAAATGTCCCCGCTTTCCGATACGACGGGCATTTCCGCGTCCATCGTCGGTATCGACCTGTTTGAACACATCAAAAATATGATGTACACCACCATCCCCGCGTGGCTCATCAGTGCGGCACTGATGCTTTGGCTTCTTCCCAGCGTCGCCGCGCAGGATTTGAACAGCGTCGAATCCTTCCGCAGCCAGCTTGAAGCCACGGGATTGGTGCACGGCTATTCGCTGATTCCGTTTGCACTGTTGGTCGTTTTGGCATTGATGCGCGTCAACGCCGTCGTCGCCATGCTCTTTACCGTCATGGTTGCCGTTGCCGTAACGTATCTGCACAGCACGCCCGACCTGCGTCAGCTCGGCGCGTGGTTTTACGGCGGCTACAAACTCGAAGGCGAAGCGTTTAAAGACATCGCTAAACTCATTTCGCGCGGCGGTTTGGAAAGTATGTTTTTCACGCAGACCATCGTGATTCTCGGTATGAGTTTGGGCGGACTGTTGTTTGCGCTCGGTGTAATTCCTTCCCTGCTGGATGCCGTCCGCAGCTTTTTGACGAATGCAGGATGCGCGACGTTTAGCGTCGCCATGACTTCGGTCGGGGTCAATTTCCTGATTGGAGAGCAATATTTGAGTATTTTATTGTCGGGAGAAACGTTCAAACCCGTTTACGACAAACTCGGACTACATTCCCGCAACCTCTCGCGCACGCTCGAAGATGCGGGTACGGTCATCAACCCGCTTGTTCCGTGGAGCGTGTGCGGCGTGTTCATCAGCCACGCCCTCGGCGTACCCGTTTGGGAATATCTGCCCTATGCCTTCTTCTGCTATTTGAGTTTGGCACTGACGCTTCTGTTCGGTTGGACGGGGCTGACTTTGAGCAAAAAATAAGCGGATAAGTGAAATGCCGTCTGAACCTGTTTTCCGGTTCCAGACGGCATTTTTATAGTGGATTAAATTTAAACCAGTACGGCGTTACCTCGCCTTGCCGTACTATCTGTACTGTCTGCGGCTTCGTCGCCTTGTCCTGATTTAAATTTAATCCACTATATGTTTGTCGGATGGGGCGGATTGAAACAGAAAACGCCCGTACCGTCATCCTAAACTGTGCAGAAACGGCGGTGCTTACTTCACGCGGGTCGCCATCAGCGTATGCAGGCGGCGGTTGTCGGCGCGCGCAACGGTAAATTGCAGGTTGCCGATGATGACTTTTTCGCCGCGCACGGGCAAGTGTCCCAATTCCTGAATGACCAGACCGCCGATGGTGTCGGCTTCTTCGCTGCTGTATTCCGTACCGAAAAAGGCGTTGATGTCTTCGATTTCGGTTGTGGCGTGGATGCGCCAGCGTTCGGAAGAAACGGCGTGGATATTGTCGGCGCTGTCGTCTTCGTCAAACTCGTCTTCGATGTCGCCGACGATTTGCTCGATGATGTCTTCAAAGGTTACCAGGCCGGATGTGCCGCCGTATTCGTCAATGACAATCGCCATGTGGTTGCGTTGTTCGCGGAACTCTTTTAACAGGGAGGCCAGTGATTTGCCTTCGGGAACGAAAACGGCAGGGCGCAAGACAGATTTCAGATGGAACTGCTCGGGGTTGAACATATATTTGAGCAGGTCTTTGGCGTGCAAAATGCCCAAAACTTCGTCTTTGTCTTCTCCAATAACAGGGAAACGCGAATGGGCGGTTTCGATGATGTAGGCCGTGATGCGCTCGATGCTGTCGTTTTCTTTCAATACGTTCATGCGGCTGCGCGTAATCATGGCATCGCGCACTTCCAGCTCGGCAAAGTCCAATACTTTTTCCAGCCGGGTCAGTGTGTCGGCATCAAAAACTTCCTGTTCGTGCGCTTGGCGCAACAGGGTCAATACGTCTTCGGCGGAGTCGGGCTCGCCGGCAAGTCGGGAGATCAGGCGTTCGAAAAACTTGGGTTTCGACTGCGTACCGTCCATTTTAATATTCGTCCTCTTGGTAGGGGTTGGGGAAGCCTGCCGCCAGCATCAGGCGGATTTCTTCGGCTTCCATTATTTCGGCTTCATCGTCTTCGATGTGGTCGTAGCCCATCAGGTGTAAAGTGCCGTGTATGGTCAGGTGGGCAAAATGCTGCTCGGGTGTTTTGCCTTGTTCGCTGGCTTCTTTCAAAACCACTTGCGGACAAATCACCAAATCGCCATACAGGCCGTCTGAAAACTGGTCGGGTAGGATTTCGCCTTCGTTGAGCGCAAAACTCAATACATTGGTGGCGTAATCTTTGCCGCGGTAGTCGCGGTTGTAGGCGCGAGCTTCTTCTTCGTCCAGAAGAATCAGGCTGATGTCAGCGCGGCGGTATTCGTTTTTCAGGGCAGACCATGCCCAGCGGTAAAAATCGCGTTCGCTCGGAAGGTCGGCGGCGGAAGAGGCGTTTTCAAAGTTCAGATGAAAACGTTGCCGCTGTAAGGATAAAAAAGGATATTTTTTGGCGCGTTTCATGTTGTCCGGAAAATTTGGTTTTTAGGTGTAAATATAACATATTCACCCCCATGCCGTCTGAAAAAACGCCCAAAATATGATAGACTTCATGCCGTTTTCCATCTTTCAGGCAACCATTATGAACCCGAAAAAACTCGTTATCGCCAGTCGCGAAAGCCTGCTTGCCATGTGGCAGGCAAAACACATCCAAGGCCGTCTGAAAGCCCTGTATCCCGATTGCGAGGTCGAGATTTTGGGCATGACCACGCGCGGCGACCAGATTTTGGACAGAACTTTGTCAAAGGTCGGCGGTAAAGGCTTGTTTGTCAAAGAGTTGGAACAGGCTTTGTATGACGGCCGGGCTGATTTGGCCGTGCATTCGATTAAAGACGTACCGATGGATTTGCCTGAAGGTTTCGCGCTTGCAGCCATCGGCGAACGCGCCAATCCGTTTGACGCATTTGTGTCCAACCAATACGCGCGTTTGGAAGAAATGCCCAAAGGCGCTGTCGTAGGCACATCCAGCCTGCGCCGCGAAGCCCAGTTGCGTGCGCGCTATCCGCATTTGCTTATCAAACCCCTGCGCGGCAATGTGCAAACCCGTTTGTCTAAACTCGATAACGGCGAATACGACGCAATTATCTTGGCTGCCGCCGGTTTGCAGCGTCTGGAATTGGACGAACGCATCCGCATGATTTTGTCGGAATCCGACAGCCTGCCTGCAGCCGGACAAGGCGCATTGGGTATTGAAATTGCCGCGCATCGCGAAGATTTGTACGAAGTCTTGAAGCCGTTAAACCACGATACCACACACGCCTGCGTTACGGCCGAACGTGCGTTGGCGCGCGCTTTGGGCGGAAGCTGCCAAGTGCCGCTGGCCGCATATTGCACTGAAGAAAACGGTTTGCTGACCTTGCGCGGCTTGGTCGGTCATCCCGACGGTTCGGTTGTGTTGCAGGCAGACGCGCAAGCACCTGCCGAATACGCCGACGCGCTCGGACGCGCAGTCGCTAAGAAATTGGCGGACGACGGTGCTCAGGAATTGATTGGAGCAGTATTGAATACAGAAAATTGATTTTATCGAAAATTTATAGTGGATTAACAAAAATCAGGACAAGGCGACGAAGCCGCAGACAGTACAGATAGTACGACAAGGCGAGGCAACGCCGTACTGGTTTAAAGTTAATCCACTATACTGTGGCGTTCAAATTTTGAATTTGAGAATGATGATATTCGTATTTTTATTTGAATTCATCATATTGGGTTGATTTTATAGATGTTTTTAGCTTGTTTGAAATTGTTATAGTTTATTGTTTTTTAACAAAAAACAGATGCCGTCTGAACTGGTTAAGGTTCAGACGGCATTTTCATATGGCTGCGCTTTTTACAGTACTTTTACGATACTTTCGCACAGATAATCGATGTTGTCGTCGGTAATGCCGGCGACGTTGATACGGCCGGAACGGACGGCATAAATGGCAAACTCGTTTTTCAAACGGTCAACTTGTTCGGGAGTCAAGCCGCTGAAAGAGAACATGCCGTTTTGTTCAATAATAAAATCAAAGTCTTGGGTAGCACCTTTGGCTTTGAGTAACTCGACAAATTTTTGGCGCATGGCTTTGATACGGCCGCGCATTTCATCGAGTTCAGCAATCCATTGTGCTTTCAAATCATCATTTTTCAACACCAGCGCAATAGTGTTCGCGCCGTGTGAAGCCGGATTGGAATACAAGGTACGGATGATGGTTTTGACTTGGCTGTGGGCGCGGGCGGCGGTTGCTTCATCTTCGGCCACCAAAGTGAACGCGCCGACGCGCTCGTTGTACATACCGAAGTTTTTGGAATAAGAGCTGGCAATCAGCAATTCTGTATTGTGTTTCAAGAACACGCGCAAGCCGTAGGCATCTTCTTCCAAACCGTTGCCAAAGCCTTGGTAGGCAAAGTCAAACAGCGGCAGCCAGCCTTTTTCGGCAGAAAGTTTTGCCAGAGTTTCCCATTGTTCGGGCGTAGGGTCGATGCCGGTAGGGTTGTGGCAGCAGCCGTGCAGCAGGACGATGTCGCCTTTTTGCGCTTGGCTCAAGTCTTCAATCATGCCGTCCCAATCCAAACCGTGTTTGGCGGCATCATAGTAGCGATAAGGTTTATCTTGGATACCGACCGCTTTGGCGATGGCGTTGTGGTTAGGCCAAGTCGGATTGGAAATCCAGATGGTTTGCGCGTTCAACTGGCGTTTGGCAAATTCGGTCGCAATACGCAATGCGCCTGTGCCGCCAAGGCTTTGCGCTGTTTTGGCGCGGCGGCTGGCGATAATTTCGTGGTCTTTGCCAAACAGCAGAATTTGGGTTTGCTCGTTGTAGTCGGCAACGCCGTCGATGGTCAGGTAGTTTTTAGTGGTTTCGCTTTCCAACAGGCGTTTTTCAGCCTCTTTGACGGCTTTGACAATGGGTGTCGCGCCGGATGCGTCTTTGTACACGCCGATGCCGAGGTTGACTTTTTCAGGGCGGGTTTCGGCTTTGAACGCTTCGCCCAAACCGAGGATCGGATCGGCGGGGGCGGCTTCGATGTGCTTGAAGAACATAGCTTGCTCCTTGATGGGGACGGAAGGTCATTCGGGTTTGCCGATTTTACGCTGTTTTATATGTGCTGGAAACAGCCGTGCCTATACCTGCCCGATATGGGCGAAGGTTTCCCAGTTTGACCGTATGTGTTCTGCAAGCAGGGGCAGGTCTTGTTCGGCGGCTTCGTAGTATGCGCCGTCCCATTCTTCAAAGTCGGGGAACTGTTTGCGCAGGGATTCGATGTCTGCGCCTCCGTCGGCGAGCGTTTCGATGGTTTCCCCGTGTTGTTCGTAGAGGGCTTTGGCTTTGTCCAAGACTTTCGGCACGGCTTTGATTTTCCAGCGGCGCAGGCTGTCGGCAAGCGGGTTGCGGAAAATGTATTCGCCGTAGCCGGAGGCGATAAGCTGTACGAAGCCGCCTTCTTCGACTTGGCTGTCGAGGTAGCAGAATGCGGTCAGCGTGTGCTGGTCGTCGGACAGGCAGGAGAGGGATTCGTCGCCGGTTTGGGCGGTGTGTTCGAGGTAGGCGGAAACGAGGGTATAGAGCAGAACGGATGGTTCTTGTTGGCGGATGTCTTCCGGAAGGGTAAGCGCAGTCATGGTATGCCGTCTGAAAAGTGGGGATTATAGCGGATTGCGGCTTTTCGCCGAAAATATCCTTTAGCCTGCCGATGGCGTAAAATAGGCGTACACCAACCACGCAAAGGAAAATCAAATGGACAATCTGAATCCGCAGGAAATTTCCGTGTTGCCGGAAAATCTGCCGCTGTATTGCTCGGGGCCGGACAGCGAGCAGTGGAACGGGCATCCGAGGGTGTTTTTGCCTTTGGGCGAAGGAGAATCGGGCAGCGTTGCCTGTCCGTATTGCGGCACGCGCTACCGCCTTGACGGAAAGATGCCGCATCATCATTACGCCTGAATGCAAACGGCGGAAAAATGCCGTCTGAAGCCTTTTCCGGTTTCAGACGGCATTTGTTTGGCGAGGCGGGTAGGGATTCTGCCCGGCGCGCCGCCCGGACGGGGAGAGGAGGTTTCCGTCCTCCGCGTGCTGCCGCTATGGATGGCGGCGTTTCGCCTAGAGGAAGAAAATCATTGCCACGACGACGGCAATCACGCCGTAAATCGCCATCGGTATAACGGTTTTCTTGATAATCGCACCTTCGGAATTTTTCACGTCCAATACGGTACATACGGCGATGATGTTGTTGAGGCACACCATATTGCCCATCGCGCCGCCGACGGATTGCAACGCCAAAATCAGGGTAACGGACAGGCCGGTATCCAGGGCGATTTGCTGCTGAATCGGGCCGAAGGTCAGGTTGGACACGGTGTTGGAGCCGGAGAAGAACGCACCGATCGCGCCCAGATACGGCGAGAAATAAACCCAGTGTTCGCCCGCCATTGCGGCAAATTCCTTACCGATGATTTTCACCATCGAATTGTCGCCGCCGACCAGCATCAGCTGAACCATAATCAGCGCGCCCATCAGGGCAAGCAGCGGTTTTTTGGTTTGATTGAAGGTTACGGCATAAATCGTCCAAGCATCTTTGAATTTGGTCTTATACAGCAGGATGCAGATCCAAACGGTAAAGACAAACGGAATCCAAGCGGGAACGTACAGCGTTTGGTAGGACGCGCTGACATCTTGTCCGAAAATATTGCCGAAGGTAATCGTCAGGGAGTCGCTGACGGTAATTTTGGACAAATCAAACGGCAGTTGGAAGCTGAACCATTCTTCTTTGCTGGTCAAAATGCCTTTGATGCCGATCTGTTTGATGCGCGTAACCACCAGCATACCGATCAGCATACCCAAAGGGGCGAGTGCTTTGGCGACTTGGGCGAACGGCACTTTTTCGGCATTCGGGTCTTTGGCGTGGTCTTTGCTCAAGCCCCAGCCTTTATTAGCTGCAAATACGGAAAACATCAGACCGATTGCGCCGGCAACCAAAGAAGGAAATTCTTCGTTGACCATTGCCAATGCGACATAGGGAAGGGTACAGGAGAAAACGGCAATGGCGACGAAGCCCAAGTTTTTGCGGATTTCAGACCAAGGTACGATAAAACTCAAGCCGATGACGGGGATGACGAAACCTGCGAAGAAGTGCATCACGCCGGTCTGCCTGCCGATGGCGAGGATGTCTTCGGCACTCAGGTTCAGCGGTGCGAAACCGAACCAAGTCGGCGTACCGACCGCGCCGAAAGAGACGGGGACGGAGTTCATCACCAAAGTGAAAATCGCTACTTTCAACGGATTGAAGCCCAAGCTCATCAGAATCGGCGCGGCAATCGCGGCAGGCGTGCCGAAGCCGGATGCGCCTTCAATCATAAAGGCAAACGACCAGCCGATAATCATCAGTTGCGCTACGGGATTGGGGCTGATGGTCGCCAGCCATTTGCGGATGACATCGATGCAGCCCGTGGTTTCCATCATACGGTTGAACATAATCGCGCCGAAAATCACGGTAATCGGCGTGAGCGTTTTGACGAGGCCGGAAGCGGCGGTGGCGTTGAGCAGTATTCCCGCATCGCCGAAGTAGAAAAGTTTGATGGCGTAAATCAGCACTGCGGTAATCGGCAGTGCGACGTAGGAAGGCATACTGTTTTTTTTCACCATCAGCCAAATCAGCAGGACGATGGGGAATATGCTGAGGAAAAGTGCCATAACGAATCCTTTTTAGGCATTTGCATCATAAGGCGCGTCGAGGTTTGGAAAGACGTTCAAATCCCGCACACCCGATATTTTGGTTAAAAGATAAATTGGTAAGACCAATTATTATGCGTTTGCACACTTTACGTAATCTTATGTAATCGGTCAAGCATTTTATCGATAATGGCTATTAATGCGGGTTAAGGATGGTGATGATGCGGCGGAGGGAGTGTGGGAAAGGGGCGTGTAAAAAAAGCCGCCCGAAAGGCTTCAGACGGCATTTTCAGCATTTTTCCAGCGGCACGAATACCGCGCCGTCCCCGTCCACGCGGAGGATTGAAGCATAGTCGTTATGCCAGTCGCCCAAAACGATGCGGGTAAAGCCGTTTTCGTGATGGATATGCTCGCGGTGGGTGTGCCCGTGTATCAGCCTTTCCGCGTTAAAGGCGCGAACCTGCCGCGTGGTAAAGGCGGCATTGACATCCATAATATCGGCGGGCTTGACCTGTTTTTCCATTTTGCTGACACGCCTGATTTTGGCGGCAAGGCGTGTGCGCCACTTCAGAGGCAGCATCAGGAACAGTTTTTGCAGCCGCTTCCGATGCACGATTTTGCGGAAACGTTGGTATGCCCTGTCGTCGGTGCATAATGTGTCTCCGTGGCAGATGAGGGTTTTGCAGCCGAACAAGTCCAAAACCGAGTAATCTGGCAGTAGCGTCATGCCCGCACGCCGGCAAAAATCCTGACCGATTAGGAAGTCGCGGTTACCCCTGACAAAGAACACGGCAACGCCTTTGTCGGACAATTTCCTGATTTCACGCGCAACCGAAGTATTCAACTCGGAAACTTCGTCATCGCCCACACAGAAATCAAACAAATCGCCCAAAATATAAACCGCCCGCGCCTGTCCGGCGGCGGAAGAACGTAAAAAAAGCAGCAACAGCGCGGTCAGTTCGGGATGCTTTTCGCTCAAATGCAGGTCGGAAATGAAATAGGCGGGTTTCATAGGTTGCTTTCCAATCGGGCGGATGTAGTGGCGGATTATAACGCGCCCGGCGGCGGGGCAATACGGCAAATGCCGCGCCAAGCATCGGGCGTTGGCGGAACCGGGGTTCGGGCGCGTTAAAAATGCCATCTGAAGGCTTCAGACGGCATCGCGGGTGCGGGATGCGGTAAGGTTTTGCCGGAAAGATATGGGGTGGTGCGGCGGGATTTCCGTTAAAATACGCTTCTTTTTTATTTTTTCCGACCATTATGCGCCTGACCCACATCAAACTCTCCGGCTTCAAATCTTTTACCGACCCGACCACGATTTATGTGCCGGGGCAGCTTGTCGCGGTTATCGGGCCCAACGGCTGCGGCAAGTCGAATGTGATTGACGCGGTGCGCTGGGTGTTGGGCGAGGCTTCGGCGAAGCAGCTTCGTGGCGAGAGTATGCAGGACGTGATCTTTAACGGTGCGGCGACGCGCCGTCCTGCGCCGAGGGCTTCGGTGGAGCTGGTGTTTGACAACAGCGACCACAGTTTGCAGGGGGCGTGGGGGCAGTATGCCGAGGTGAGCATCAAGCGGCAGTTGACGCGTCAGGGCGAATCGACTTATTTCATCAACAATCAGACCGTGCGCCGCCGCGACATTACCGATTTGTTTTTAGGTACGGGCGTGGGCGCGCGCGGTTATGCCGTTATCGAGCAGGGGATGATTTCGCGCATCATCGAAGCGCGGCCGGAAGAGTTGCGCGCCTATATCGAGGAGGCGGCAGGCGTGTCCAAATATAAGGAACGCCGCAAGGAGACGGAAGGCCGTCTGAAAGACACGCGCGAGCATTTGCAGCGTTTGGGCGATTTGCAGAACGAGTTGGAGCGTCAGGTGGAAAAGCTGGAGAAACAGGCGGAAACCGCCGAACGCTATAAATCCCTGACCGCGCAGTTGAATCAACAACAGGATTTGCTCGATTACGCCCAATGGCAGCAATCGCTTGCCGCCGCCGACAAGGCGACCGCGCAGCATCAATCTTTGCAGGCGCAGCAGGACGAAACCGCCGCGCAGGTTCAGGCGTTAAACGATGAAGTACACGCCTTGCAGACCGCCGAACAGTCGCAGCAGCAGGCGGTACACGAATTGAGCAACAAACGCGGCGTGTTGCGCGAGCAGATTGCCCGTTTGGAAGAACAAATCCGTCATCAGCAAAACCTGCATCAACGCATCGAACGCGACAAGCAGGCAGCGCAGGCGCAGTTGCAACGCATTCATCAAGAGCAGCAGCAAATCCGCGTGCAGCTTGAAGAAAACGAGTTGCAAGCGGAAGAAAAGCAAACCGAATTGGCGGAATGGGCGATGCAGGTTGCCGAACACGAAGAGCGTCTGCCCGAATTGGAAGAAGCCCAAGCCACGCTCAACGCCGCTTTCCAAACCCAGCAGGACGAGGCGAACCGCATCCGCCGCGAACTGGCGTTGAAGCAGCAGCAGCTTGCCCATGCCGAACAAACCGTTGCCAAGCACGAAGAGCGCAAAGGTCGTCTGAAACAGGAAAACCAAGCCCTGAACCTGCCCGACGAAGCCGAAACCGCCGCCGCGCAGGAAGCCGCCGCCTTGTTGCAAAGCCGGCAAGAGCATTACGAAGAACAAATCATCGCCGCCGAAGAAGCCTTGCACGCCGCACGCGAGGTGTTTCAGACGGCATCAAACCGCTTCCAAAGCCTGAAGCAGCAACACATCACCTTGCAGGCGCAGCAGCAGGCGTTGTCGCAAATCCTGTCGCAACAGCAGGAAGCCGCCGACTTCTGGCAGGCAACCGACCACGCCGCCGCGCCGCAACTGTGGCAACACATCACCGCGCCCGCGGAGTGGCAGCACGCCTTGTCCGTCATCCTTGCCGAACGCCTGCACGCCCGCAGCGTGCCGTCTGGTTTCGTTCCGCCCGCGCCGTTGCCGCAGGGGCAGGCGGCATGGCTTTCAGACGGCCTCTCCGGCGGCATCAAAAAATCCCTGCCCGTACAGGCATTGCTGAACCAAATCCAAGCGCAGCCGCCGTTTCAGACGGCATTGCACCACTGGCTCGACGGCGTATTGTGCGCACCCGATTTGAGTTACGCCCTCGCGCATCAAAGCGATTTGGGCGCACATCAAATCTGGCTTACGCCCGAAGGCCATCAGGTCGACAAAGTCAGCGTCCTGCTCTATGCCAAACCCGCGCAGGAAAGCCTGATTGCCCAAAAAGCCCGTCTCGACGGCATCGCGTCCGAACTGGAAAACCTCGCCCCCGAACTCTCCGCCGCCGAAGCCGCGTTCAAACAGGCGGAAGCCGCCGTGCGCTCGTCTGAAACGCAGTACAAAAACCTGATGCAGCAGCAACAGCAGCACACGCGCCAATACGGCCGGGCGCAGCAACGCGCCGCCGAACTTCTGGCGCGTACCAACCAAGGGCAAATCCGCCGCGAACACATCGTCCGCGAACTGGCGCAGTTGGCGGAAGAGCAGACCGTGTTGCAACACACGTCCGACGGGCTTTCAGACGACATCGCTATTTTGCAGGAAGCCGCCGCCGAACTCGAACACCAACAGCAAACCACCGCACACAGCCGCCAAGAGCAGCAAGGCCGTCTGAAACAGGCGCAGCTTGCCCTGTTGGAAGCCAACCGCCAATACGGGCTTGCCGAAGTCGCCGTTCACAAGCTCAACCAGCAAAAACAAAATTACCAACAGCAAATTGCACAGCTTGAACAGCAAACCTTCGACTGGCAGGAACGCCAGCAAGAGCTTGCCCTCGCCTATGAAACCGAGTTCCAAAACGACGAGCAGCACATCAAGCTTGAAGAATTAAGCGAAGCCGTACAGACTTTGGACGAAGAATATATCGTCGTACAAGAAAAACTCGCTCAGATTCAGGAGCAGGGCAGGGAACAATACGCCCGCGTACAAACCCTGCAAACCAAGCTGCCGCAGCTTCAGGCCGCCACCCAAACCGCCCTGTTGCAGCAGCAGGAAGCCCTGATCAACGCCAAACGCTACCATCAAAACCTGACCGAACGCGCCGCCGATTTGGACGCGCTCGAAGCGTTGGCGAAAGAATCGCCGAAAGTATTGAACAGCAGCATCGGCAGCCTCACCCAGCAAATCGAAGCCCTCGGTGCCGTCAACCTCGCCGCCCTGCAAGAACTCGAAGAAGCTCGCGAACGCGACGGCTACTACCGCAGCCAAAGCGAAGACGTGCAGGCCGCCATCTCCCTTTTGGAAGAAGCCATCGCCCAAATCGACGACAAGACCAAAGAGCGTTTCAAAGAAACCTTCGACGCCGTCAACGGCAAAGTCCAAACCTTCTTCCCGACCCTGTTCGGCGGCGGCGAAGCCACCCTCAAAATGATAGGCGACGACCTCCTGACCGCCGGCGTGTCCATCATGGCGCGCCCGCCCGGCAAGAAAAACAGCACCATCCACCTCCTCTCCGGCGGCGAAAAAGCCCTCACCGCCATGAGCCTCGTGTTCGCCCTGTTCAGCCTCAACCCCGCCCCCTTCTGCCTTCTGGACGAAGTCGACGCCCCGCTGGACGACGCCAACACCTCGCGTTTCTGCAACCTGGTCAAAGAAATGTCGGCGCAAACCCAGTTCCTCTACATCTCCCACAACCGCCTGACGATGGAAATGGCGGAGCAGCTCGTCGGCGTAACGATGCAGGAAAAAGGCGTATCGCGCGTCGTTGCCGTGGACATCAAGCAGGCGTTGGAAATGGCGGAATCTGCCTGAACGACGAGTACGGATGTCAAAAATGCCGTCTGAACAGCGTTCAGACGGCATTTCGATGTGTACCGCTACGTCAAATCAGTGGCGATGGCCGCAGCCGCATTCTTTTTTCATATCGATCACCATACGGCCGGTGATTTTGCCTTCGCGCATTTCTTGGAAAATGGCGGGAGCTTCATCCAAAGCACGCAGTTGGACTTTCGGCACAACCAAACCTTCCGCGCCGAATTGGAAGGCTTCTTCCAAATCTTTGCGCGTGCCGACCAGCGAGCCGACCACTTCGATGCCGTCCAAAACCAAACGCGGGATGGACAAATCCATCGATTCCGGCGGCAGACCGACGGCAACCACACGTCCGCCCGCGCGGACGCAATCCACGGCAGAGTTGAATGCGGCGGCAGATACGGCGGTTACGACCGCAGCGTGTGCGCCGCCGGTTTTTTCCTGAATCACTTTGGCAGCGTCTTCTTTGGCGGCGTTGACAACCAAATCCGAGCCGGTTTCTTTGGCAAACGCCAGTTTTTCATCGTTGACATCAACGGCGACGACGTGCGCGCCGAACACTTTTTTCGCGTATTGGACACCCAGGTTGCCCAAACCGCCCGCGCCGTAGATGGCAATCCACTGTCCCGGACGCACGCCGGAAACTTTAATGGCTTTGTAGCAGGTAACGCCGGCGCAAGTGATGCTGGACGCTTGTGCGGGGTCGAGTCCGTCGGGGACTTTGACGGCGTAGTCCGCATTGACGATGCAGTGGGTCGCCATACCGCCGTCGGCGGTGTAGCCCGCGTTCAATACGGAACGGCACAGGGTTTCACGGCCGGTATTGCAGTATTCGCACGAGCCGCAGCTTTGGAACAGCCAGGCGATGCTGACGCGGTCGCCGACTTTCAGATTTTTCACACCGTCGGCAACTTCTTTAACCAAACCGATGCCTTCGTGTCCCAACACGCGGCCCGGTTTTTCGCCGTAGTCGCCCGCCGCAACGTGCAGGTCGGTGTGGCATACGCCGCAATATTCTACTTCGACCAATGCCTCGCCGTATTCCAACGGGCGAACCTCGCGTTCGACTACTTCCACATCGCCCGCTACATTTTTATTCACAACAACTGCCTGCATTTTCATGATTGCGCTCCTTAGTTACGGTAAAAAACCTGTAAACGGAATGTTATCCACTATAAGGGTAAGCATACGCTTCCGCATCTTGCGGGTCAAATGGTATGTTGTTGAAAAATATGGGTTATATGTTATACTATAACGGCTTGGAAAGGCGCGGCATCCGGGCGGTTGCCGGATAAGGGGCGGCAGGTTTTCAGTTTGAAAAAACCGGACGGGAAACCCGCAAAAATGCCGTCTGAACACAGCTTCAGACGGCATTTTTGCGGGTTTGCGGGTTCGGCGGAGGATCAGTCGAAGTCCGGGCAGGATTGTCCGTTGCCGGCGGCGGAAAGTGTGCCGCCGTCGTTGAGCGTGACGATGCAGGTTTCGCCTTCGTTGGTCGTCGGATCGGGGACGGCCTGAAGGGTGAAGTGGTCGGGGTTGACTTTGCTCAAGGTAATGTTGAAATATTTGTTTTGTTTCAGTTTTTTTGGGTCGTAGTTTTCAAACGTCCCTTTTTGGCGGTAGTAACGCTCCAAGTTTTGCGCGTTCATCAGCAGGGTGGATTTGACTTCCGACAGGCGGATGCGGCGGGTGTAGGCTTTATAAGAAGGGTAGGCGATGAGCGTCAGGATGCTGAGAATGGCGACGGCAATCAGCAGCTCGAGCAGCGTAAAGCCTTTTTGAACGTTTTTCATAGCAATGTGTTTCCATTTGTTTATCGGTCGGCGGCATTATAACGCCGTATCGGAAATGGCGGAATATGTAAACGGATTGAAATTTTCGGGAAAGCAGATTGTATAAGCCATTTAAAACAAATGGTTATTTTTATTGTCGGCAGTTTGCCTCCTTGGATGGGGCAGGGACTTGCGGTAGAATCCGCTTCCGATTTATGGGATTGGCGCATACAGAGAATTGAAAATATGGCAAAAATGATGAAATGGGCGGCTGTTGCGGCAGTTGCGGCGGCAGCGGTTTGGGGCGGATGGTCTTATCTGAAGCCCGAACCGCAGGCCTCTTATATTACGGAAACGGTCAGGCGCGGCGACATCAGCCGGACGGTTTCCGCGACGGGGGAGATTTCGCCGTCGAATCTGGTGTCGGTCGGCGCGCAGGCATCGGGGCAGATTAAGAAACTTTATGTCAAACTCGGACAACAGGTCAAAAAGGGCGATTTGATTGCGGAAATCAATTCGACCTCGCAGACCAACACGCTCAATATGGAAAAATCCAAATTGGAAACGTATCAGGCGAAGCTGGCATCGGCACAGATTGCATTGGGCAGTGCGGAGAAGAAATATAAGCGTCAGGCGGTCTTGTGGAAGGATGATGCGACCTCTAAAGAAGATTTGGAAAGCGCGCAGGATGAGCTTGCCGCCGCCAAAGCCAATGTTGCCGAGCTGAAGGCTTTAATCAGACAGAGCAAAATTTCCATCAATACCGCCGAGTCGGAATTGGGTTACACGCGCATTACCGCGACGATGGACGGCACGGTGGTGGCGATTCCCGTGGAAGAAGGGCAAACCGTGAACGCGGCGCAGTCCGCACCGACGATTATCCAGCTTGCCAATTTGGATATGATGTTGAACAAAATGCAGATTGCCGAGGGCGATATTACCAAGGTGAAGGCGGGGCAGGATATTTCGTTTACGATTTTGTCCGAACCGGATACGCCGATTAAGGCGAAGCTCGACAGCGTCGACCCCGGGCTGACCACGATGTCGTCGGGCGGCTACAACAGCAGTACGGATACGGCTTCCAATGCGGTCTATTATTATGCCCGTTCGTTTGTGCCGAATCCGGACGGCAAACTCGCCACGGGGATGACGACGCAGAATACGGTTGAAATCGACGGTGTGAAAAATGTGCTGATTATTCCGTCGCTGACCGTGAAAAATCGCGGCGGCAAGGCGTTTGTGCGCGTGTTGGGCGCAGACGGCAAAGCAGTGGAACGCGAAATCCGGACCGGTATGAAAGACAGTATGAATACCGAAGTGAAAAGCGGTTTGAAAGAGGGGGACAAAGTGGTTATCTCCGAAATGACCGCCGCCGAGCAACAGGAAAGCAGCGAACGCGTCATGGGCGGCCCGCCGCGCTGATAAACGAATATGCCGTCTGAACACGGAAACGGTTTCAGACGGCATTTGTTATTGATTTACGGAACATTATGAGCTTGATCGAATGTAAAAACATCAACCGCTATTTCGGCAGCGGCGAGAACCGCGTCCATATTTTGAAAAACATCAGCCTGTCGATAGAGAAGGGCGATTTTGTCGCCATCATCGGGCAGTCCGGTTCGGGCAAGTCCACGCTGATGAACATACTCGGCTGTTTGGATACCGCCGGTTCCGGTTCGTACCGAATCGACGGCATCGAAACTGCCAAAATGCAGCCTGACGAACTGGCGGCATTGCGCCGCGAACGCTTCGGTTTCATCTTCCAACGCTACAACCTCTTAAGCTCGCTGACCGCAAGGGACAACGTCGCGCTGCCGGCCGTCTATATGGGCGTGGGCGGCAAAGAGCGTTCCGCGCGGGCGGAGAAGTTGTTGCAGGATTTGGGCTTGGCAAGCAAAGAGGGCAACAAGCCCGGCGAACTCTCGGGCGGACAGCAGCAGCGCGTCTCCATCGCCCGCGCCCTGATGAACGGCGGAGAAATCATCTTCGCCGACGAGCCGACCGGCGCGCTCGATACCGCCAGCGGCAAAAACGTGATGGAAATCATCCATAAGCTGCACGAAGCGGGGCATACCGTCATTATGGTCACGCACGACCCCGGCATCGCCGCCAACGCCAACCGCGTCATCGAAATCCGGGACGGCGAAATCATTTCCGACACCTCGAAAAATCCCGAAATCCCCGCAAGCAAGGTCGGGAGGATTCAGGAAAAAGCCTCGTGGTCGTTTTATTACGACCAGTTTGTCGAAGCCTTCAGAATGTCGGTGCAAGCAGTATTGGCGCACAAAATGCGTTCGCTGCTGACCATGCTCGGCATCATCATCGGTATCGCTTCGGTGGTTTCCGTCGTCGCATTGGGCAACGGTTCGCAGAAAAAAATCCTCGAAGACATCAGTTCGATGGGGACGAACACCATCAGCATCTTCCCCGGGCGCGGCTTCGGCGACAGGCGCAGCGGCAAAATCAGAACCCTGACCATAGACGACGCAAAAATCATCGCCAAACAAAGCTACGTTGCTTCCGCCACGCCCATGACTTCGAGCGGCGGCACGCTGACCTACCGCAACACCGACCTGACCGCCTCGCTTTACGGCGTGGGCGAACAATATTTCGACGTGCGCGGGCTGAAGCTGGAAACGGGGCGGCTGTTTGACGAAAACGATGTGAAAGAAGACGCGCAAGTCGTCGTCATCGACCAAAATGTTAAAGACAAACTCTTTGCGGATTCGGATCCGTTGGGTAAAACCATTTTGTTCAGGAAACGCCCCTTGACCGTCATCGGCGTGATGAAAAAAGACGAAAACGCTTTCGGCAATTCCGACGTGCTGATGCTTTGGTCGCCCTATACGACCGTGATGCACCAAATCACAGGCGAGAGCCACACCAACTCCATCACCGTTAAAATCAAAGACGATGCCAACACCCAAGTCGCCGAAAAAGGGTTGACCGAGCTGCTCAAAGCGCGGCACGGCACGGAAGATTTCTTTATGAACAACAGCGACAGCATCAGGCAGATGGTCGAAAGCACCACCGGTACGATGAAGCTGCTGATTTCCTCCATCGCATTGATTTCGTTGGTAGTCGGCGGCATCGGCGTGATGAACATTATGCTGGTGTCCGTTACCGAGCGCACCAAAGAAATCGGCATACGGATGGCAATCGGCGCGCGGCGCGGCAATATTTTGCAGCAGTTTTTGATTGAAGCAGTGTTAATCTGCATCATCGGAGGCTTGGTCGGCGTAGGTTTGTCCGTCGCCGTCAGCCTCGTGTTCAATCATTTTGTAACCGATTTCCCGATGGATATTTCGGCGGCATCCGTTATCGGCGCGGTCGCCTGTTCGACCGGAATCGGCATCGCGTTCGGCTTTATGCCTGCCAATAAAGCAGCCAAACTCAATCCGATAGACGCATTGGCGCAGGATTGAGGTTGGCACAAAGATGCCGTCTGAAGCTGCCGGGCAGGCTTCAGACGGCATTTGAAAAAGGCTTGGAACACGGTTCCAAGCCTTTTGTTTTGCGGATGGATTATTGATTTTTGCGGATGATTTCCTCCAGTTGGGGCATCGGGCTGTAGCCGCTTTGGGTGCGCCCGTTGGGGAAGACGAGGGTCGGTGTGCCGTTGAATCCGAACTGTTCGCCCAAGGAAGTGGTTTCCGCGACGGGGTTGTCGCAGATGCTGCCGCCGGCCGGGAATTTGCCTTTACGCATCCATTCCGTCCACGCTTTGGCGCGGTCGTGCTGGCACCATAAGATTTGCGCTTTGCGTGCGGCATCGGGGTGCAGGCCGGCAATGGGCATCATAAAGCTGTAAACCGTCACGTCGGTCATTTTTTCAAACTCGTGTTCCAAGCGTTTGCAGAACGGACAATCCGGGTCGGAGAAGACGGCGACTTTCAGCTTGCCGTTGCCGCGTACTTCTTTGATGGCTTTGTCCAAAGGCAGGGAGGCGAAGTCGATTTTGTTCAAATCTGCCATACGCTGTTCGGTGAGGTTTTTCCGGTTGTTGATGTCAAGAAGTTCGCCGGAAAATAGATAATCGGCGTTTGCATCGGTGTAGATAATCTGCCTTCCGCTGATGACGACTTCGTAAATGCCTCTGACCGGTGTTTCGCTGACGCTGATGACTTTCAGGTCTTGGGATTCGTAAATTTTTTCGAGGCGTGCTTTCAAGGCTTCGCCGACTTTTCCTTGTACGGGGGCGGCGGACTCGGCTTTGACGGCGGGTTCGGCGTTGGCGTTGGAAACGGGCGTTTGACCGCACGCCAGCAGCGGGAGGACGGTAAAGGGGGTTAAGATTTTGATTAACTTGGTTTTCATATCAGATGATTGCGCGTGTTGGAAAAGCGGCATTGTATCAAACCTCTGTTGCGCCTGCATTGCGCCGAGGCTCAATTTATCGTCTGAAAATAGCTTCCGGCTGTTAAAATACGCAAAAATAATTTGATTGTTTGTATGATCTACCACCGCATCGCTGTAAATATATGGCTAAGCGGATTTTAGTGCGGTTTGAGGCCGTCTGAAAGATTTGCTGCGGGCAACTGAAAGATTTTACCGACACTTTGAGAAAAATGATGAACCAACAAGAATACGCTGAATATCTGTTTAAGCTGCTGGGCGAAGAGCCGCAGGCAGCAGATAAATATAATGGCTGGGAAGATTATTTCTACGGTTTGTTTCAAGGTTTTATGCCCGACGGAGAAGGCGTGGCTGCGGTGTTTGAACCTTTGGAAAAGGGACAGGAATTGCTGGCGCGCATCATGCCTGTGTATCAAAACACTGCCGAACACAATCAAGAAATCCTCGACGGCGGCTATATTCCCGGCTATTTCTGCCCGCCTGTGCAAGATGAGGCAGAAGTGAGACAGACGGGCGAGCGTTTGCTGGAAGGGTTGCGCGAATTTGCCCGCTTTGTTGAAGATGAAGAGCTGATTGCAGCCTTGGCAGCGATTAAACAGATACGTTTTGGCGAGCCTGCGGAAGAGTTTGACGATACTCAGGATTTGTTTGGAGAAGCATTTGATGAATGGCGGGTTAGTAATACAGATGACAACAGCCCCGAACAAGTGTTGGACGAAGCCTATTATTCTATAAATTGCGATTATTACCTGTCCGCCTATCTGCAATATCCGCTTTACCGCACCAAGCCCGACAGCGATTTTCTCCGTCCTTATTTCGATTTGTGGAAACAGGGTTACGGCTTTACTTTAGATAAAGACTGTTTGTATTTGTGCAAATAACTTCCGTTTCTTCAGACGGTCTCAAACCATTTGTCCGACCACGCTATGATCTACCACCGCATCGCCGTGAACGTGCCGCTTTCAGACGGCCTTTTGACTTATTCCCATTCCGAGCCGCTGCCGCAGGGAGTGCGGGTGCTTGTGCCTTTTCGCAATAAAACTGTTGTCGGGATTGTGTGGGAAACGGATATCGCGCCTGATATGGATACGGCGCGGATTTTGAGCGTTCAGACGGCCTTTGTGGAAGAAAAGCCATTGCCTCAAAGCTGGCGTGATTTGTTGGCGTTTACGTCGCGTTATTACCACTATCCGACCGGGCAGGCGGTATTTGCCGCATTGCCGCAAGGTTTGAAGGAAACGCGCGCAGTGGAAATGCCGCAGCCGCCGTTGTTTTATGCTTTAAACGAAGCAGGCAGGGCGCAAACGCCGCCGCTGGCGCGGTTCAACAAAAAAGCGGCTTTGTGGGACGCGCTACTGTCAGGCGGGATGACGATGGCGGCGTTGAAACAGGTAAACACGCAGGCGGCGAAATTGATTGAGGATTGGGCGGCGCAGGGTTGGATTGAAACGGCGGAAGCGGCGAAACCGGTTTTAAGGTCGTACTACGGGCAGGTTTCGCACTCTGAATTTGTATTAAATGCCGACCAACGGCAGGCTTCCGATGCCATTCAGACGGCATTGGGACGCTTCCGGCCGTTTCTGCTGTACGGCATCACCGGCAGCGGCAAGACCGAGGTGTATTTTGATGCGATGGCGAAAGTGTTGGCGCAGGGGCGGCAGGTGTTGTTTCTGTTGCCCGAAATCAACCTCACGCCGCAGCTTTTGAAGCGGGTGGAAAACCGTTTTGCCGACGTGCCGACTGCCGTGTTGCACAGCCGGATGGCGGCAGGCAGGCGTACGCAGGATTATCTGCGCGCGATGTTAGGGCAGGCGAAGCTGGTGATCGGTACGCGGCTGGCGGTGTTCACGCCGATGGATGATGTCGGGCTGATTGTGGTCGATGAGGAACACGACGGCTCGTTCAAACAGGACAACGAATTGCGCTACCACGCCCGCGATTTGGCGGTGTGGCGGGCGAAGCAGGGCGGCTGCCCCGTTGTGTTGGGCAGTGCTACGCCCAGTTTGGAGAGTTGGCACAAGGCGCAAAGCGGCGCGTACCGCCTGCTGCAACTGACCGAACGCGCCCATACCGCCGCGCAACTGCCGCAAGTGGACATCCTCAACGTAGGCCGTCTGAAACTCGACAACGGTTTCTCGCCGCAAGCCTTGCAGCTTTTGAAACAGAACTTTGAAGCGGGCGGTATGTCGCTGGTGTACCTCAACCGTCGCGGTTTCGCGCCCGCGCTGTTTTGCGGCGACTGCGGCCATACCTTCGGCTGCCCGAACTGCTCCGCCAAAATGGTGCTGCACCAACGCGCCCGCCAACTGCGCTGCCACCACTGCGACCACCGCGAACCCGTCCCGTTCAAATGCCCCGACTGCGGCAACCAAGATCTGACCGCCGTCGGACACGGCACGCAGCGCGTCGAAGAAACCCTGCGCGCCTTCCTGCCCAAGGCAGCCGTCGTCCGTGTTGACAGGGACAGCACCGCGCACAAAAACGACTGGGCGGATTTGTACCGCCGCATCGCCGACAATGAAATCGACATTTTGGTCGGCACGCAGATGCTCGCCAAAGGGCATGATTTCGCGCGGCTCAACCTCGTTATCGTGTTGAACGCCGACGGCAGCCTGTACAGCGCGGACTTTCGCGCCCCGGAAAGGCTGTTTGCCGAGCTGATGCAGGTGTCCGGCAGGGCGGGGCGTGCCGACAAACCCGGCAAGGTGCTGATACAGACCCAGCTGCCCGAACATCCCGTCTTTACTGCCGTCAAAGCGCAAAATTACGCCGTGTTCGCCGAAAACGAATTGAACGAGCGGCAAATGTTCGCGATGCCGCCCTTCGGTTTCCAGACCGCCGTCCGCGCCGATGCGCCGCGTGTTGCCGATGCGATGGAATTTCTCAACGCCGCCAAAGAAACCCTTGCCCCGCTGTTGCCCGAAAGCGTCTCCCAGTTTGGTGCCGCCCCCATGCTGATGGTGCGCCTTGCCGAACGCGAACGCGCGCAAATTTTCATCGAATCTCCGTCCCGACAGGATTTGCACCGCGCCGTGAGTTTGTGGGTGCAGGTGTTGCAGCAGAACAGGGACGGCAAAATCCGATGGTCGGTGGATGTCGATCCGCAGGAGGCCTGATTATCGGCAATACGATGCCGTCTGAAACCGTTTCAGACGGCATTTTTATTCCGGATCGTCTGTAAACGCGTTCGCTCGAAAAATCGGTACGAATGTCAGCATGTAAAGCACGAACACGGCGGCGGTCAGAATCGCGGGAACGGTGATGAAGAATATCGGGTTCACGTTCATTAAAACAGCGCGCGAAACGGCGGCGGCGAAAAGGATGGGGACGGCGATGCGGCAGAGTTTGGGGTAGTCAAGTTTGGTAAAGCCGCTGTGCCACAGTCCGGCGGTCAGCCACACCATCATCACGCCGCCCATCATGCCGCCGAGGGTAATCAGGTGCAGGGGCGCGGAGGCGGGCAGGTTTTGCAATTTCGCCGCGCCTGTCCACAGATAGCCTGCCGCGGCAAAGAGTTGGAGCAGGTAATAGGTGCGGACGTAGTGTTTGCGCAGGAGTTCGTGATGGTGCAGTTCGCGCAGCTTGGCAAGCAGGATGAAGCCGACGGCGAGCGCGGTAAAACCGGCGGTTTGCGCGGGCAGCCAAAGTTCGGCGGCGGCGTGCAGCAACAGGAAGGTGATGGCGATGTTTTTATAGACAACGTTGGGGATGAATACAGGGTCTTTCAGACGGCATTTTTTGAGGGCTTCCGCGCCCAAAAGGACGCTGACGCGGACGGATACAAACATGACCGCTGCCATGTTCAGATGTACTTGCGCACGCAGTAAGTTCAAATCGCCGCTGACGGCATAGGCCGTCTGAAAAGCAGTAAACGCGGCAAGCAACGTCAAAAGAGCGAAGTTGTCAGTGTTCCGGTCGAGCCAAATCAGCCAAGTGCAGAACAGCAGCAATACCAGCCAATAGGCGGCAACGAAAAACGAGGCAGTTTGCGGCGAAAAGGGCAGTATGGCAGATGCGGCGAGCAGTAATGCCGCCATCAAAGTAGCGACAGGTTTCAGACGACCTTTATAACCCGTCCATTCGAGCATGGCTGCAGTCAGGAAGCCGCCGTATGCCGCAGGCAGCATGAGTTCTAAGAAGATTTGGCGGTGCAAAATGACGGCACCGGGGCTGATGAAAAACACCAACGCGCCGAGTATGGCAAGCACCGCCGCACCGACGAAAAACGGCCGCATGGGGTGGGTGAAAAACTTATTCATGGTTTGGCTTGATTCTGCATGAAGATGCTTTCGGATATAGATTTATTGGGAGGACAGGGTTGTATCTTGTATTGAAGAAGCAAGCCGAAGGTTTGTCAGATACTCAAATGCCCGTATCATTCATATTATTGATATTATTGTTTGAATTGTATTATTTTCAATAATAATAAATAACCCTAAACCAATATAAATAACAGCCATTATCCAACGACTAAACTTCTCTACAATTTCACCAACACCTGCAATATTAGCCAATCTTTGTGCTGTATATACTAAAACAAAAATCAATATTAAAAATACAAGAAGAGTAACTAATAAGTCGACAAGATCTAAAGTCACAAAGTAAGGAACAAAAAGTCCAATATTATCTGCACCACAACTAGCAACTGTAACCAAAGCAACAATACCGACTAATTTTGACAACCCTTTTTCATCCAATTCTTTTTTAGCTCTTTTTTCGCCCTCACAATCGTCGTAAATAGCAACTTTAATACCTAAGTAAATCGGTATTAAACCTAATAAACCCAACACCCATTTTTCCGGAACATAATTTAAAACAAAAGCTAGAAATAAACTAACTAATATTAAAATTACAGAACCTAAATATTGTCCGATATAAATATCTCGATATTCTTTTCTAGTATTTGCTCTAGCAAAAAATATTAATAGTATTACCAACAAATCTACTGCTGTAGCAATATATAAAACAGCAGCAGTAATCACAGTCGAAAACATAAAGCACCTCATAATGAATCCCCTGCCCCCTTGGCACCACGGCTTTTTCAAAAACCGAGTCGCGTTCGGATAACAGATTCGTACCTTTCGCCGAAGAGGCAAGCCTACGGCTTACTTGCCCTCCCCCACGGGGCAAGGGGATTGGGTTGTCGTTCCCGAACATTTTCAGGTTTACCTGCCATCTAATTCCCAATCCTACGCGCCCTCTGATTTTCAGCAACCTGATTCCCTCTCCCGGTGGGAGAGGGTTAGGGAGAGGGTAACGAACCGCAAGGTTCGTCAGACACTCAAATCCCCTTATCACTCATAATAATGAATCCCTTGAAACTCCCTTGCTACCACGGTTTCTTCAAAAGCCGAATCGCGTTCGGACAACGGCGTGGGCAGGGTCATCACGTTTTGCACGTTCATGCCCTTAGTGGAAAGCAGCATGATTTCATGGCTCAGGCGTGCGGCTTCGAAGCGGTCGTGCGTTACCAGCATACACGCCATGCCCTGCCGCTCGATTTTTTCCACCAGCATGGCAACCAAAATATCGCGCAAATCGCGGTCCAAACCGACAAACGGCTCGTCCAGCAAGGCAAGGTCGCAGCCGCACAGCAGCAGGCGCAAAAACGCCACCCGTTTCGCCATACCGCCGGACAATTCGGTCGGATATTTGTTCAAATCGCCCGCAGTCAGCCCGACTTTCGCCGCCAGCGCGATGATTTCGCCTTCATCGGGTTTGTCCATAAAAATGGCGATATTCTGCATCGCGGTCAGGTTTTCCGGCAGGCGGTTTTCCTGAAACAGAAAACCCGTTTTGCGGAAAGTATTGCGTATCGTGCCCGATTTCGGCGTTTCCAAGCCCGCAATCAGCCGCAAAACCGTCGTCTTGCCGCAGCCGCTCGGCCCGAACAAGGCTTTTACTTCGCCATGTTGCAGGTTCAAACTGAAATCGCGCACAATGGGGTCGCGGAGAATTTCAAAACGCACGTTTTCAAGACAGAGCATCATCTTCTCCACGGCATAAACAAAATTTCCAAAGGCTTGGTAATCAGGTATTCAAACAGCGACACAAACATAATAACCAGCACCACATAAGCCATCACCGTCGAAGTCTCCAGCATCGCCCTCGCGTCCGCAATCCGCGCGCCCACGCCTTCGCTTGCGCCCAAGAGTTCCGCCATAATCACCACCTTCACCCCCATCGCCACCGCCACGCCGACGCTGGAAATCACATAGCCCGTCAGATGCGGGATATACAGATAACGGATTTTTTTCAGACGGCCTAATTTATAAGCGTCAAACAACTCCTCATGCTGCCTGTTCACACTCGCCATCCCGACCGCCGCACTCGCAAACGTCAGCGGCGCAACCAATACAATGATGGTAAACAACACGCTCGGATTGCCGAAACCGAACCAAAACAACGCCATCACCACCCAAATAATCGGCGGCATCGCCAACAAAACCGTAATCACAGGCTTGAGCAACGCCATCGCCGTCTTAAAACTGCCCGCCACCAGCCCCGCCGCCAATCCCGCTACCAGCGCAACCGAAATCCCCACCACCGACCGCCACAGCGAAATCCCGATTTCGTTTTCCTGAAAATGTTTCAATAAATACAAAGACTTTTGAAACACCTCAACCGGCGCAGGCAGCATAAACCCGCCAAACACGGCACTGCCCCACGCCCACAACGCCACTACCATCATCGCCACGCTCAGACCGGCAAAGCCGCTCCACAGGTAGTCGATGATGTAAAACACCGCAGGCTGCGGTTTGCGGATTTTGTCGGTTTTAATCATGATTTGGGTGTTGGTTGATGGGGATGGTTTGGGGATGATAGGTCGTCTGAAAAAAAGCTGGTTATATTGTTTTATATTTATGAGGCATGAATATTTAACTGAGACCTCCAAACGAATCTAATCCAAGCCTTTTTCTTTAAGCCAATTCTCCAGCACATCAGCGATTTCCACGTTATTTGCTTCGGCAAAGGCAAAATGGCTGTTGCCGCGTATGCCGATTTCAGGCAGGCGCACAACGCTGGCATCGCCGCCGTGTCGGTTGACACAGTCGGCGAAAGCTTGCGCCATATGGATACGCTCAATCCACCGTTGTGATACCCAATGCGGGTTGTCTGCCGAGATGTAATCGCCGTAGTAGATGACGATAGGCATTTTAGTCAGCAGGGTGAAACGTTCGGCACTGATAGGCTGTGAGAGTGAAATGTTGGCTGCGTCGTTAGCAGGTGTGGCTACACTCGGCACTTCGTTTTCGGGGAAAACAAACTCGGTGCCGGGTTCGTAGGAAACCACGGCTTTCACTTTTTCAGGGTTTTTCAGCACAGTTTGCCAGCCCGGGCCGCCGCCTTGCGAGTGGGTAATCAGTACGCCTTCGCCAATGCGGTCGAACACGGCAGCAACGGCATCGGACACCACGTTCAAGTCATACGCGCCGGTGTTGGGTGTGATTTGGCGCAAAAACTGGTTCAGGCTGGCGGCATCTTTGGGAAATTGACCGTTCACAAACAGGTTTGGGAAGATGCCCATGCGGAAGTTTTCAAACCAGAACTGGTCGTTGGGCAACACGGGGGCGTTGTCGGCGATGGTGCTGTTGCCCGCGCGTCCGCGTCGGGGTTGGTCTAAAAGATAGGTGCTAAAACCGCGCCGCAGAAATAACGTGCCGAAGCCCTCTCGCCCATCGGGTGTGGATTCCCAGGTTTTGCCTGATTGTCCTGCGCCGTGCAGGAAAACGAGCGGCAGGCGACGGGCGTTTACGGGAATTTGGTAGGAAACGTAGGCATGGTCGCCGTGAAAGGTTTGTCCTGTGTGGCTCATCGGGTTTTCGGTGCTGTATGTGCCGTCTGCCTGAATTACTGTACCACCTACGAAAAAGCTGCCTTGCCCGGCAATGGTCAGGGGCTGTTTGTTCATAAAAATTCCTTGTCTTAACAATTAAATAGTAATCGTAGGTTGGGTCATGACCCAACATTTCAGACAGTTCGACAGTTTTGTTGAGTTTGACAACCTACGGTTACTACCCGCCGTCATTCCCGCGCAGACGGGAATCCAGAGGTTTGACGTTGCTGCAATTTTAAAACATTCCTGCAATATCAGAGACTGGATTCCCGCCTGCGCGGGAATGACGGCTCTTTGTGTACTGTTCGAACTATTATCTGATAGGTCGTCTGAAAAATGATAAATCAGGTATTCACAACCACCCTGCCCTTTTCAGACGACCTCTTCTCCTTTTAAGCCAAGAAGAATCCGTTATCAGGCAGCTTGCCGCCTAGAAGTTTCGGGTTGAACTGCATCATGATTTCGTAAAACTTCAAAATCTCGTTCTTCACTTCGCTGCCTTTGGTTACCGTCAGCCGCGCGCCGTCCAAGCCCATGACTAGGGCGGGTTCGGAAGCGGGGAGGTAGTTTTTGCCGATTTTCGCCGCGCTTTGGCGGTTGGTCAGTATCCAGTTGAGCGCGTTTTTCAAATCCTGATGGAAGAGGTCGAACTGCGCTTTGTGTGCGTGGAAATATTCTTCGTTGGCGATGATGCCTGCCATCGGAATCAGCGGTTTGGTGTCAAACGCCTGTCCCCATGCTTTTACCAAATCAAAACCACGCACGACGTTTACGCCCATGGTTTTGCCTTTCAGTAGGCTGGCGGTTGCCATCGGTTCAGGCAGGATGGCGGCGTGGTAATCCTTGCTCAAAAACAGTCCGACTGCTTCGGGCGGTGTGGCGGTGTAAGTGATGCCGACTTTGTGTGCGTCAATTTTCAGTTTTTTCAACAAGGCTTGCAGCACGATGTCGGGCATGTCGTTTTTAAACGGCACAAGGATTTTTTTGCCGACCAAATCCTGCGGCGAGGCAATCGCGCTGCCTTTGCACATCAGCTGCGTGATGCCGTTGGTCAAAATATTGACCATGCCGACTTTCTGCCCTTGGTTGCGCAGGTTCACGCCGACATTGCTCGGGCTCATCATTACTTTAAATTGTCCGCTTGCTACGCCTGCGCGCAGTTGGTCGGGCGAACGCCAGATTTTCAGCGATACATCCGCCTGTTTTGCCAGCTTGCCTTGCAACGCCGCTACGGCAATGGTTACGCTGGGCATCGCCGGTGCGCCGTACACGGTAAATTGTTCTTTACCTGCAGCCAACAATGAAGGCGAAACGCCTGCGGCTGCCAGCGCGGCGGTCATTTTTAAGAAATCACGTCTTTTCATATCCATTTTTTATCTCCTAATTCTTAATAAGCCGGTGTAGGCATTCTTTCAGACGGCCTGATTTTAAAACGCCGCGTGCAAACTCAGCCAATATGTCTTGCCCGGTGCATACACCACGCTGGGCGACAGGGCGAGGACGTGGTCGCCGCTGATGTGTTCAGCGTATTTTTTGTTGAATACGTTGTTCACGCCCAAGCGCAAGCCGTATTTGTCTTTGAGGTTTACGCCTGCGTACACGTCGGCAACGGTAAAGCCTTTGGCGGCTTCGCGTTTGTCTATGCCCAAACCGCTTGCCACGTCAAAATCGCCGCGCGTTTGTTTGGCAACAAAGCGTGCAGCCGCGCCGATGTTGTAACTGCCGTGGGCAAAGTAGTTTTTGTAGTCGGCTTGGACGGCGGCTTCAAACGGACGGATTTGATAGAGCGGTCTGCCGTCGGTTTCGTTGTGTCCGTAGTTGTAGGTGGCTTTGATGCCTGCCGCCCAGTGCGGATTGAAGTTGTAACGCACGTAGGCTTGCGCGGTGAATAGGCGTGCATCGACATTGCGTGTGATGATGCCGCCGCCTTTGGAAGCTGTGCCGCTTTGTCCGTGTGCGCGGTCAAAAATAATCAGGTCTTTGACTTTGTCCGCCACAAGCGTGCCGCCCACGTTCCAGCCCGCGCCTGCCAGAGAGTTCATGTAGCCGTTGTAGTAGTCGTTGCGGCTGTCGGCGGTGAGCTTGATGCGGTTGTGTTTTTCGGTTTTTAGCAGGGGGTTGCCTGCGATGGCGGCGGCCGGTTTGGAATTTGTTAACGCGCCGTTCGTACGGTCTTGCACGATGGCGGCAAGCGAGTTGAAGCGTTCGGTGTTGTCGCCGATTCGTTCCAAATGCGCGAGGGAAACGCTGTATTTTTGCGTTTCAGACGGCGTGAAATCGTATTTGAGTTCGCCCGACAAAGCATGACGGCGCACTTTGCCGTTGAAGTCGTAGCCGTAATGGGTTTTCCAGATTTGTTGCGATGAGGCGAAGGCAAGGTTACGGTTCATCGGATGGGCGGGCTGTGCCGTATTTTTGCGTACGTCTGCTTCGTTGATTTCGTGGCTTAAGCCCAAGCCCAGTTTGTGTTGGTCGTCAAACTTGTAAGACAAGGTATCGGCAATGCGCCAGCGGTCGAGGTGTACATCGGCGAAACGGTAGCCGTTGAGGAAGTCGCGCATGGGAGTGTGGGCGTTGCGCTCGCCGTTTTGGCTGTCGTTGCGGTAGCTGACGGCGGCGGTGTTGTGGAACTTGCCGAAATCCGCGTCGTGTTTGAGCGAGAAATCATACACTTTGCGGTCAAGCTCTACGAACACTTGCTGCGGCGTATTGTTTTGGCGCAGGGAGTAATTGTCGGCATGGCGTTTGAGTTTGATGACGCCTGCTTCCGCGCTGACCGTATTGCTCAAATCGGCATTGCCCCAACGCGCATTGAGTTTGGAGATGTGGCGTTCGGTGTCCAATGCGTCGTTGACGAACTGCGGTTGGCGATCGTTGTTGATGTCGTCGTGCAGATAAGTGAGGCGGTATTCTTGATTTTCAGACGGCACGAAACCGAGTACCAAAGCCTGATTGAAGCGGCTGTATTTCCAATCGGTATCGCGCCCGCCGCCGTCTTTATAGCCGTTTGCCTTGGTGTGATTGAGGTTGGCTACGCCGTATACCTTCGCCCCGCGTGCTTGCGCGGTAACGGAATTATAAAAACTTTTGCCGTAGAAGCCGCTGTTTGCTTTCAGCGGACGGAAGGCTTGGTCTATGTTTTCGGTAACAAAGTAATGATCGCTGCGGTCGGTGCGGTCGAATTGGTTTTCGGGGAAATAGCCTTGCGCTGCGGTCGGTGCAATCGGTTTGGGCGGGGAGAAGGTTTTGACGGATTGTATTTCTTCAGTATTTGCCAGTTGTTCTGCCCAAGATGGAGCAACGGAAAAAACGGTCATCAAAGCCCATGTGAGAGTATTTAGTTTCATTTTTTAGCTCATGATAATAATTATTATTTATTATCCTATTAAAAAAAATTTAAGTAAACAAGAAAATGATATAAAAACGCCTGGAGCGTGATACATCGGTTGAAACTTGATTTTTGGAGCGTTGCGGCAGATTGATTTGGAACTGTTGCCATACTGTCGTTTTTGCAGCGGCTGATAAAAAAGGCTGTATTTTAATAATCCGTTGATTACAACTACTTGTCAGGGGAAAGAAAATTATTTTTCCGGTTGGGTAGAAACCTATCCTATCGAATACCTTGAAGCCGAGTATGCCTGTCGGCACTATATTAAAACACAGCCTAAAAAAGCGCGAACCAAACGGTTCGCGCTTTTTTCAGACGGCATCAATTATTTTTTATCGTCTTTAACTTCGGTAAAGTCCGCATCGACCACGTCATCGTCTTTTTGGGATGATGCGTCCGCTTGTGCGCTTTCACCTGCTTGGGCTTCAGCTTGCGCTTGCGCGTAAACCATTTCGCCCAGTTTTTGGCTGGCTGCACCCAAAGCTTCGGCTTTGGCATCGATAGCTGCTTTGTCGTCGCCTTTAACGGCTTCTTCGGCTTCTTTCAGCGCGGCTTCGATTTTTTCTTTCTCGGCAGCGTCGAGTTTGTCGCCGTAGTCCGCCAAAGATTTTTTCACGGAGTGAATCAGGGCTTCGGCTTGGTTGCGGCTTTGTACCAGCTCATGCAGTTTTTTATCTTCCTCAGCATTGGCTTCGGCATCTTTTACCATGCGTTCGATTTCTTCTTCGCTCAAACCTGAAGAACCTTGGATGGTAATGTTGGCCGCTTTGCCAGTACCTTTGTCTTTGGCAGAAACGTGCAAGATACCGTTGGCGTCGATGTCGAAAGTAACTTCAATTTGCGGCATGCCGCGCGGTGCGGGTGCAATGTCGCCCAAGTTGAACTGACCCAAAGATTTGTTGGCAGAAGCACGTTCGCGTTCGCCTTGCAGTACGTGGATGGTTACTGCACTTTGGTTGTCTTCGGCGGTAGAGAACACTTGAGACGCTTTAGTCGGAATAGTCGTGTTCTTTTGAATCAGCTTGGTCATCACGCCGCCCATGGTTTCGATACCCAAGGACAGAGGGGTTACGTCCAGCAGCAATACGTCGCTGCGGCCGCCGCTCAATACTTCGCCTTGGATCGCTGCGCCTACGGCAACGGCTTCGTCAGGGTTCACGTCTTTGCGCGGTTCTTTGCCGAAGAAGTCTCTCACGGCTTCTTGTACTTTCGGCATACGGCTTTGACCGCCAACCAAGATTACGTCGTCGATGTCGCCGGTGCTCAAGCCGGCATCTTTCAATGCAATTTTGCAAGGTTCGATAGAGCGGGTAATCAGGTCTTCAACCAGGCTTTCGAATTTGGCGCGGGTGATTTTCATGGCCAAGTGTTTCGGGCCGGTTGCGTCCATGGTGATGTACGGCAGGTTAATTTCGGTTTGCTGACCGCTGGACAATTCGATTTTGGCTTTTTCGGCAGCTTCTTTCAGACGTTGCAGAGCCATTACGTCTTGTTTCAAATCAATACCTTGTTCTTTTTTGAACTCGGCGATGATGTGGTCGATGAGGCGTTGGTCGAAGTCTTCACCGCCCAAGAAGGTATCGCCGTTGGTTGCCAATACTTCGAATTGTTTGTCGCCGTCGAGATTGGCGATTTCGATGATGGAAATATCGAAGGTACCGCCGCCCAAGTCATATACGGCTACTTTGCGGTCTTTGTTGTCGCCTTTGTCCATACCGAATGCCAAAGCAGCTGCAGTCGGCTCGTTGATGATGCGTTTTACGTCCAAACCGGCGATGCGGCCTGCGTCTTTGGTGGCTTGGCGTTGGCTGTCGTTGAAGTAGGCCGGAACGGTAATCACGGCTTCGGTTACTTTTTCACCCAAGTAAGCTTCGGCGGCTTCTTTCATTTTACGCAAAACTTCTGCGGAAATTTGAGGAGGAGACAGCTCTTTGCCTTGTGCTTTCACCCACGCATCGCCGTTGTTGGCTTTGATGATTTCAAAAGGCATAGATTCGATGTCGCGTTGGACTTCTTTGTCTTCAAATTTGTGACCAATCAAACGTTTGGCGGCGTAAATAGTGTTTTTAGCGTTGGTTACGGCTTGGCGTTTTGCCGGTGCGCCGACGAGGATTTCACCGCCGTCCAAATAAGCGATAACGGACGGCGTGGTGCGTGCGCCTTCTGCGTTTTCAATGACTTTGGTTTGACCGTTTTCAGAAATGGATACACAAGAGTTGGTTGTACCTAAGTCGATACCGATTACTTTTGCCATGTGGATACTCCTATTTGATTTTGCTTATTTTGCGAAATATGTTGGAACATTTTGTCCCGATGGGCTGTAAATAGGGCGGGCGGCGGGCTGTTTCAAGCCGCAGTACGGGTGTAAGTATGTAACTTTATGAATATATTGGTTTTATATTTGATTTAATACATTTGGCTCCAATGCATTCCAGCATAGTATTTCAAATGGCAGGCAGGTTTATTCATAGACGATGCCGGCGAGCATTTCCTGTTCGTTCAAGTTGCCGTACTCTTTTTCCCAGTCGTGTGAAGACTCGATGATGTCGCATTCTTTGGAAAGGGAGACTTGTTCTGCATCCATATCTTTGGCGTTCAGCATATTGAATTGTTCGCACAGGGATGCGGATAAAGTGATGTCGGGCTGTTTGGCTTCAGAACGGTTTTCTTGGAAGGCAAAGCAGAATGCGGTAAATGCCGCAGTATAGATAAGATATTTGCCGGTTTTCTTCATTTTTTTATCCTTTTTCTGTCAATTCAGGATCAAACCTATGGAAAATCTGAAAAATTATGCATTGAGTAAGAAAAATCATAACTTAAATTTAGTTTATCATAGTTATTCCGTTTTTTGGATAGCTAAGGTAAAATATATTTTATGTTTACTTTAGATGATTGAATGAAGGGGAGCGGAAGGATATTTATGGAAACCTTTAAAGACAGACTGGTTTTTTTATGGAAAAGCGAAGCGAAGCAGGCAAAAATCGCATCCGATATTGAAATGACGATTGCGGGCTTCAGCAGGATATGGAATGAAGGCGGTCTGCCGAAGTCTGAAACATTGAAAAAAATCAAGCAGTTGAAGGGGTGTAGTATCGATTGGCTGCTGACGGGGGAGGGTGATCCGTTTCCGGATGAAGCCCCAAAAAAATCCCTTGCTTACGATACTTTGGGCAATGAAGTCGATACGGACGAGTTTGTCTTCGTGCCGAGATATGATATTCGGGCGGCTGCGGGATACGGGCAGTTTGTCGATCATGAGGAACCGGTATTTACAATGGCGTTCAGACGGCATTGGATTGAGAATTATGTTACCCGTGATGTGAAAAACCTGTCTGTAATTTCCGTCAAGGGGGATTCGATGGAGGGGGTTTTGAATGACGGGGATTCGATTTTGGTCAACCATAGCGAGAATACGCCGAAGGACGGACTGTATGTGTTGCGGATTAATGAAAACCTGTTGGTCAAACGCCTGCAAATCGTACCCGGCGGGATTATCAATGTCATTTCCGCCAACGAGGCTTACCCTGCTTTTGAAATCAATTTGAACGACTTGACCGATGATGTGGAGATTATCGGGCGTGTCGAGTGGTTCGGCAGGACGATTTGAGTTTGGGGCTTGAAATTGCAGGCGGTCAAACTTATCTATTGGAACAATTCCTTTTTCAAAGGCGAAGCCTGCTTGCCTTTGAAGGGGGTTTGAGAGAGAATGCAGAAAATACTATATTAAGGAATAACACCATGTCGGATGAAAGCCCCATTATTTTTACTGACAGCTGCTGTGCCAAAGTTGCCGATTTGATTGCCGAAGAAAACAACCCCGATTTGAAATTGCGGGTTTTTGTCAACGGCGGCGGTTGCTCTGGTTTCCAGTACGGATTTACTTTTGACGAAATCAAAAACGACGACGATTTTGAAATTGAGAAAAACGGTTTGGTCTTTTTGGTCGATCCGATGAGCTATCAATATCTGGTCGGTGCGGAAATCGACTATACGGAAAGTTTGCAGGGTTCGCAATTTGTCATCCGCAATCCCAATGCGGAAACGACCTGCGGTTGCGGATCGTCGTTTTCCGTATGACCGCTTGGTTCGTGTGATGCCGTCTGAACGTTCAGACGGCATTTTTACTTTTGGAAAATATATTATCGGGATGAATTCACATATAATCCGATTGTTTGAAGATGAATCGGGTTTCCCGAAAGGAACGGGCGGAACGGTATCAGGCGTATTTGTTCCCTTATGATTGAGATGAGTAAAGATTACCGAAACGATTTGTATGATGTATATGTTTCCTACCCGCCCCAAGTGGATCGCGGGCTTATCCGGGAGTGCCTTAAGGAGAATCTCGGCGAAGAAAAGGCGGAAGGGTTGATTGCGTCCCTCGATTCCAAACCGCAAGTGCTGGTTGAGGAAAAATGCACTTGGGAGAAACGGGAAGAGTTGCACGATTATTTCAGCTATTTGGGTTTGGATATTATTACCCGGAGATATATGGAGTTGGAAACGGTTGTGCCTCCAGAGGAAGGGGAGGGCAAAGGAGAAGGCGCGGATGGGGAAATACCCGAATATCTTGAACTTCACGGCGGGCGGGAAGATGATATTCCCACACCTTCGCAACCCGAACCTCCGCCCCGCAATATCAAACCGCTGGTTTTTGGGCTGCTGATTGCCTTTTTGGGCTATCTGCTCGGTAAGATTTTTTGATTGTCCGATAAATGCTGTATTCGGGATTTTATATATGAAATGGTTGAAACGCCTGACGGTCATTGTCGGGACTTTTTACCGCTATCGGCTGGCAGGCCTGTGCGCTTCGCTGATGGGTAGCGGTTGGATATGCGCTCTGCTGAAAATGATGCCGCAGTCGTCCAAATTGAAAAACGAACCGCCTGCCGTCCGCCTGCGCCTTGCCTTGGAAAGCCTGGGGCCGATTTTCATCAAGTTCGGGCAGGTTTTGTCCACACGCCCCGATTTGATTCCGCACGATTACGCCGTCGAACTGGCAAAGCTGCAAGACAAAGTGCCGCCTTTTGATGCGCGGCTTTCGCGTGAACAAATCGAAAAATCGTTGGGTCAGCCCATCGAAAAGCTGTATGCGGAATTTGAAACCGAGCCCGTCGCCAGCGCGTCCATCGCCCAAGTACACAAAGCCCGCCTGCATTCGGGCGAACGAGTGGCGGTCAAAGTTTTGCGCCCCAACCTCTTGCCCCTTATCGAACAGGACTTGTCGCTGATGCGTTTCGGCGCGGCTTGGGTCGAACGCTTGTTTTCAGACGGCAAGCGTCTGAAGCCGCGCGAAGTGGTGGCGGAGTTCGACAAATATCTGCACGACGAGTTGGATTTGATGCGCGAAGCCGCCAATGCCGGACAGCTCGGTCGCAATTTCCAAAACAGCAATATGCTGATTGTGCCCAAGGTGTTTTACGACTACTGCACAAGCGACGTGCTGACGATTGAATGGATGGACGGCACGCCGGTTGCCGACATCGCCAAACTCAAAGCAGACGGCATCGATTTGCACAAACTCGCCGATTACGGCGTGGAAATCTTTTTCACGCAAGTTTTCCGCGACGGCTTTTTCCACGCGGATATGCACCCCGGCAATATTTTGGTTGCCGCCGACAACCGCTACATCGCCCTCGATTTCGGCATCGTCGGCACGCTGACCGATTACGACAAACGTTATCTCGCCATCAACTTCCTCGCTTTTTTCAACCGCGATTACCACCGTGTCGCCACCGCCCACATCGAATCGGGATGGGTGCCTGCCGACACGCGTGCGGAAGAATTGGAAGCCGCCGTCCGCGCCGTGTGCGAACCGGTGTTCAACAAGCCGATTTCGCAGATTTCCTTCGGCTTGGTGCTGATGCGCCTGTTTGAAGTCAGCCGCCGCTTCAATGTCGAAATCCAACCGCAGCTTGTATTGCTGCAAAAAACGCTGCTCAACATCGAAGGTCTGGGCCGCCAACTCGATCCCGATTTGGACTTGTGGAAAACCGCCAAACCGTTTTTGGTGAAATGGATGAACGGGCAGGTCGGCCCCAAAGCCCTTTGGCGCAACCTCAAAAACGAAGCCCCCGACTGGGCGCAAATCATCCCTTCATTGCCGCGCAAAATCAATGCCTTGGTCGATGAGGCGCGCCGGCAGGAAATGCGCGATGCCTATATTCATTTGGTCAAAGTGCAGCAGCGGCAAAGCCTGTGGCTGGCGGTAATAGCGGTTGTTTTGCTGCTGATTTTGCTTTTGAAATAGGCTTTGTCCGAATCATCGCCCGACTCCGCCCGTTTATAAGGAAACCGGTTATAGTGGATTAAATTTAAACCAGTACAGCGTTGCCTCGCCTTGCCGTACTATCTGTACTGTCTGCGGCTTCGTCGCCTTGTCCTGATTTAAATTTAATCCACTATATTTCCGGTTGTGTGGGAATCGGGTGTATCGAATAAAAGATATTTTGTCCGACTGATAAATGCCGGTATCGGCGGCTTGAAGCGGGCAATGCCGTCTGAAGCCCGTTTGGCGTTTCAGACGGCATTGGTGCGGATATTCAAATCATAAAGTCGATTTCGGCAAACTGGATATTTTGATCCATATCCGCCGACGGGGTTTTGAGCGACCGCGCCACGGGTTTGGCGGGTACGCCGACAACCGTGATGGACGGCGGCACGTCTGAAACCACGACGCTGCCCGCGCCGATTTTGGCATTGCTGCCGATGCGGATATTGCCCAATATCGAGGCGTTTGCGCCGATCATCACGCCGTCGCCGATTTTGGGGTGGCGGTCTCCGCCTTCTTTGCCCGAACCGCCGAGCGTTACGCCGTGCAAGATGGAAATATTGTTGCCCAACACGGCGGTTTCACCGGCAACAAAGCCTGTGGCGTGGTCGAGCATCAGCCCGTATCCGAAACGGGCGGCAGGATGGATGTCCACGCCGAATACTTCGGACATACGGTTTTGCAGGAAATACGCCAGCGTTTTGCGCCCGTCGAGATACAGCCGGTGGTTGATGCGGTGTGCCTGAATCGCGTGAAAACCTTTGAAATATAAAAGCGGCAGCGAATATTCGTCGCAGGCGGGATCGCGTTCGTAGATGGCTTTTAAGTCTGCTTCGACGCATTTGCCGATTTGGGTGTCGCTGCCCAACGCCTGCTGGTAGATTTCAAACAGTGCGCGCACGTCCATAATCGGGCTGCCGAGTTTGCTGGAAAGGTGGTAGGCAAGGACGGAGCCGAGGGACTCGTGGCGCAACACGGTTTGGTGCAAAAAACTTGCCAGCATCGGTTCGGCGGCGGCCGCGGCCGCGGTTTCTTCGCGGATGGTGTGCCAGAGGTCGAAACCGGTTGTGTTCAAATGGTTTTTTTTCATAATGGATGCCGTCTGAAAAGCATAAGGTCGGCGGTATCTTACCGTTTATATGGTTTTTGCGGTAGGGTATTCGGCGGCGGATGTGAAATTTCCTGCCTTTGCTTGAAGTTTCTTGAAAATGTCCTTATCTTGCGCGGGTAATAACCGGATTTTGATTTCCAATTTGTTTTAAGGGATATGATATGAGCGAACAGACACAGCAGCAAAACAGTGAAGAAGCGGTTGAAAATGTGGAGGCGGTGGAAACCGTCGAGACAGTAGGAAATGCGGACGGTGTGCAGGAACAGGCTGCCGCCGAGCCGGCTTATGAGGATTTGCAGGCGCGGATTGCCGAGCTGGAAGCGCAGTTGAAAGACGAACAGCTGCGCGCTTTGGCAAACGAGCAAAACCTGCGCCGCCGCCATCAGCAGGAAATTGCCGATACGCACAAGTTCGCCGGACAGAAGTTTGCCGTGGAAATGCTGCCGGTCAAGGATTATCTGGAAATGGCGCTTTTGGATCAGAGCGGCAATTTCGATGCGCTGAAAATGGGCGTGCAGATGACTTTGAACGAGTTGCAGAAAGCATTTGATGCCACGCAAATCAAGGAAATCAACCCTAAAGCGGGCGACAAGCTCGATCCGAAT
The DNA here is from genome assembly GCF_958267435.1 of Neisseria benedictiae. Classification (NCBI taxonomy): domain Bacteria; kingdom Pseudomonadati; phylum Pseudomonadota; class Betaproteobacteria; order Neisseriales; family Neisseriaceae; genus Neisseria; species Neisseria benedictiae. The sequence goes on along the minus strand of NZ_CATQFV010000027.1, from coordinate 117,776 downwards.
ATCCATCAGGCGATGCAGGCGGTGGCAAGCGAACAGGAACCCAATACCGTGGTGGGTGTGATGAAGAAGGGTTATACGCTGTCCGACCGCGTGTTGCGCCCGGCTATGGTTACGGTGGCACAGAAGGAAGCCTGAAGGCGCCTGGGGAATAATCTGATTTATTTCCTGAAGCGCGTTTTGCGTATAAACCGATCGAAGTAAAGCGGCAATGCCGTCTGAACCCGCCTGTCGGGCTTCAGACGGCATTTTATAGTGGATTAAATTTAAATCAGGACAAGGCGACGAAGCCGCAGACAGTACAAATAGTACGGCAAGGCGAGGCAACGCTGTACTGGTTTAAATTTAATCCACTATATTTCGGCGTTAACGGTCAACCCGTATGCCGCCTGCCTGTTTTTCTTCATCCAGTTTCTTTTGCAGGGTGTCGCAAGGTGTGTCGCAGTCGCACATTTTTTTCATACCCAAGGCGGTAATGCCGCCGCAACTGCCTTTGATGGTGCGTTTGGAGAAAATATAGCCGACCGCCATACCGATGATGACGGTCAGGAAGATGCCGAAGGTGAGGAGCAGGGTTTTCATAGTGTTTCCCAATCGGTGTGTGTTTAACGGAGCAGCTTGGCAAATTCGGAAGACATCGCGGTGCGGTAGCTGCCTTTATCCCTGACAATCAGGAAAACGGCGAGTTTTTCTTGTTCTGCCAGCTTTAAGGCTTCGGTTTCGCCTAAAACAAATAATCCTGTGGACAAGCCGTCCGCCGTCATCGCACTGTCTGCGACCACGCTGATGGAGGCGAGGTTGTGGCTGATAGGTCGTTTGTTGTTGGGATTGATGATGTGGGAGAGGCGTTTGCCGCTTTTATCGACGTGGAAAATACGGTAATCGCCGGAAGTGGCAAGCGAACGGTTGTTCAGCGGGACGATAATCTGCGTATTGCCGCCTTGGACGATATTGGGTTGCTCGATACCGATGCGCCACGGTTCGCCGCGCGCGTTTTTGCCTTTGCCGTGCAACTCGCCGCCGATTTCGACCAGATAATTTTGAATGCCGTATTTTTCCAGTTCGCCCGCAACTTTATCAACGCCGAAGCCTTTGGCAATCGAAGATAAATCCAAATAGGCCTTGGGGTGGGTTTTGCTCAAGGAAGCGTAATCTTTGCCTTGTTTCAAAATGATTTTGTCTATGCCCGTATAAGATGCCGCCTGTTTGATTTGTTCCGGTGTCGGTTCCCGGGTAACGGATTTGTCGGGGCCGAATCCCCAAAGGTTGACCAAGGGGCCGACGGTTACGTCCAGTGCGCCGTGCGTCAGGCGGTTCAGGCGGACGGCTTCGGCGGTAACGTGTGCGAAGTCGCTTGAAATGCGGAGGGGTTTGCCGGCTGCGGTTTGGTTGAACCGGCTGATTTCGGAGTCGGGCTGATAGGTGGACATCTGCCGGTTGACTTCTTTAAGCGCGTCATCGATGAGCTTTTGTATTTCGGCAGGTGAGGGGAGTTTGTCCCGATTATTTGAAAGGTATTTGACGGTATAGGTAGTGCCCATCGTTTCGCCTTGCAGGGTAACGGTTTGCGCGGTTTGTTCCGAACAGGCGTTCAGGAAGATGAAACCCAGGGCAAATATCAAGGCGCGGATAAGGTTCGGCAGGCGTGTTTCAGACGGCATAGTGTTTGACGGTTTTGGCAAATGGCTTGAATTATATCGCAAAATGGCCGATATGTTTCTATGCCGATGCCGTCTGAAGGGTGTTCGGGCGGCATCGCCCGTCGTTTAGGTGGCGGTAATATAGTGGATTAAATTTAAATCAGGACAAGGCAACGAAGCCGCAGACAGTACAAATAGTACGGCAAGGCGAGGCAACGCCGTACTGGTTTAAATTTAATCCACTATAAAAAACAAACCGGTGTTTTACCAACCGGTTTGTCAGGGTTTAATGGTCAGCGCGTCCTGCGTTGCCATTTATTGTAGTAGTATTCGTAATCTTCATCACGACCGCCCGATTCAATCCAATCATCGTATTCGGGGCTGTTTTCAAAGCTGTCAGACATTATCCGTACCTCGCAAAATGGGTTTATCGATACTTTTTTAGTTATGGAATCAACCATAACTAAAAAGAAGTGTACTTCTTTGCTTTTCCGCCAAAATATTTAACCGCACATCCGCCGCAGGGTAAAAATGGAAGTTCAACGATATTGATACTGGTATGGGCGGATGCCGTCTGAAGGGTGTTCGGACGGCATCGGGATAAAAAAAGGAAGAAACCGAGGTTTCTTCCTTTTGTGTTTGAAGCCGAATATTTAACCGCCGAAATCGTCCAAGAGGATGTTTTCGTCTTCCACGCCTAAGTCTTTGAGCATTTTGATGACGGACTGGTTCATAATCGGAGGGCCGCACATATAGAATTCGCAGTCTTCCGGTGCCTCGTGGTTTTTCAGGTGGTTTTCGTAAACCACGTTGTGGATGAAGCCTGTGTAGCCGTCCCAGTTGTCTTCAGGCAACGGGTCGGACAGGGCGACGTGCCACGTGAAGTTCGGGAACTCGGCTGCGAGTTGGTCGAAGTCTTCGACATAGAACATCTCGCGTTTGGAACGTGCGCCATACCAGAAGGTAATTTTGCGTTTGGAGTTCAAACGTTTCAACTGGTCGAAAATGTGGGAACGCATCGGTGCCATACCCGCGCCGCCGCCGATAAATACCATTTCGGCATCGGTGTCTTTGGCGAAAAATTCGCCGAACGGGCCGGAAATCGTAACTTTGTCGCCGGGTTTGAGCGACCAGATGTAGGAAGACATTTGTCCCGGAGGCGCATCGGGTACGCGTGGGGGCGGCGTGGCGATACGCACGTTCAGCATAATGATGCCTTTTTCTTCAGGATACGAAGCCATAGAGTAGGCGCGCAAAATCGGCTCGTCCACTTTGGAAACGTATTGCCACAGATTGTATTTGTCCCAGTCTTCGTGGTATTCCTCGGGAACGTCGAAGTCTTTGTAGGCAACGGTGTGCGGCGGGGCTTCGATTTGGATGTAGCCGCCGGCGCGGAAGGGGACTTCTTCACCTTCGGGAATGGCAAGCTTGAGTTCTTTAATGAACGTGGCTTTGTTGTCGTTGGAAATGACAGTACATTCCCATTTTTTCACACCGAACACTTCTTCGGGGACTTCGATGTCCATGTCGGTTTTGACGTTGACTTGGCACGACAGACGGCAGCCTTCGCGTGCTTCGCGTTTGCTGATGTGGGACAACTCGGTCGGCAGAATGTCGCCGCCGCCGCTTTTCACGACAACGCGGCACTGACCGCACGAACCGCCCCCGCCGCAGGCGGAGGGGATAAAGATGCCTTCGTTGGCAAGCGCGCCCAAGAGTTTGCCGCCGGCGGGCATCGTCAGCTCTTTTTCGCCGTTGACTTTGATGGTGATGTCGCCTTCGCTGACCAGTTTGGATTTGGCAAACAGAATCATCAGTGCCAGAACCAAAACGATGACGGTAAACATCACGATACCTAAAATAATCTCCATACCGGTCCCTTTCTTATAACTGGATGCCGGAGAACGACATAAACGCCATCGCCATCAGGCCGGCGGCGATAAAGGTAATGCCCAAGCCTTTGAGGCCTTTGGGAGCGTCCGAATATTTCATTTTTTCGGTAATGCCCGCCAAAGCGACAATCGCCAACATCCAGCCTAAACCCGCGCCGAAGCCGTACACGACGGATTCGCCGAAGTTGTATTCGCGCTGCGCCATAAACGATACGGCGCCGAAAATTGCGCAGTTTACGGTAATCAGAGGCAGGTAGATACCCAATGCGTTGTAGAGGGCGGGGACGAATTTGTCCAAAAACATTTCCAAAATCTGCACCAAAGCGGCAATCACGCCGATGAAGGTGATGAATTTCAAAAAGGTCAAATCCACGCCTTCGACAATCGCGCCGTCTTTGAGCAGCGAGTAAACGAGTTGGTTGGCGGGGACGGACAGCCCGAGTACGAAAATGACCGCCACACCCAAACCGAATGCGGTGGATACTTTTTTGGATACCGCCAAAAACGTACACATACCCAAAAAGAAGGATAGCGCCATATTTTCAATGAAGACGGATTTGATGAAGAGACTCAAATAGTGTTCCATAGCTTATTCCTCCGCCTGTTCGGGCTTCCAGGTACGCAGTCCCCAAATCAAAAAGCCGATGATGAAGAACGCGCTGGGGGCGAGCAGGAAGAGGCCGTTGGTCTGATACCAGCCGCCGTCCTGCACGGTTTGGAAAACGGTGTAGCCCAAGAGTTTGCCCGAGCCAATCAGTTCGCGGACGGTGGCGACGACAAGCAGCATCATCCCGTAGCCCGCGCCGTTGCCGATGCCGTCGATCAGGCTTTCCAGCGGCGGCTCTTTCATCGCAAATGCTTCGGCGCGGCCCATCACGATACAGTTGGTAATAATCAGGCCGACGAATACGGAAAGCTGTTTGGACAACTCATAGGCAAAGGCTTGGAGCAGTTGGTCGACCAGCGTAACCAGCGACGCGATAATCGCCATTTGCACGATGATGCGGATGCTGTTGGGGATGTAGTTGCGTACCAGCGAAATGAAGAAGCTGGAAAAACCGGTTACCAAAGCTACGGAAATACCCATCACGATGGCCGTCTGAAGTTTGGTGGTAACCGCCAAAGCCGAACAAATACCCAAAACCTGCAAGGCAATCGGGTTGTTGTCGATAAAGGGTGAAAACATTAAGTGTTTCAAGCGTTTCATATCAGCCATTATTGCGCTCCTGCTGATTTCAATTTGTTCAGATAGGGGATATAGCCGTTTTCGCCGAACCAGTAGGCGAACGAACCTTGCACGCCTTTGGATGTCAGCGACGCGCCGGAGAGGGCATCTACGCCGTGTTCTTTGTCCGAACCCGCGCCTTTGCCGACGTGCAGGGCGAGTTTGCCTTGTCCGTCAAACAGTTTTTTGCCGACGAATTTTTGCTGCCACAACGGATTGCCGATTTCGCCGCCCAAGCCCGGGGTTTCGCCTTGTTCGTAGTAGGTGATGCCGTTGATGGTGTTGCCGTCGGGTTGGATGGCGACAAAGCCGTACATAACAGACCACAAACCGTTGCCGTGCATCGGCAGGATGATTTGCCCGATTTTGCCGTCTTCGCCTTTTACCAAGTAAACTTCGGTGTATTTGGCACGGCTTTTGATGCCTGCCAAATCGTCTTCGGGTTTGATTCGGATGCTTTGCGCGGGGTCTTTGCCTGCGATGCGCGCGCTGAAGTCTTTTGGCGCGTCTTTCACATATTCGCCGGTCGCCAAATCGACCACGCGTTGCTCGATACGCTCGGCAAAGGTTTTGCTGATGTCGGTATTTTTATCCATCAAACCGGCTACGCTCAAGATATAGCCTTGTTTGTCTTGGAGTTTTTGTTTTTCTTGGATGGGTTTCAAGCCGACAACCGCACCGGCAACGATGACCGAGCAAATCAGGCTGACCGCCAACACGACAATCAGCGTGCCGCTGAAGCTGTCTTTATCGAATTTCTTAGCCATTGCTGCGCGCCTTTCTGCGTTTGATGTTCGCTTGTGCGACGAAATAGTCGAAAATCGGGGCAAACAGGTTGGCAAACAGAATCGCCAACATCATGCCTTCGGGGTAAGCAGGGTTGACCACGCGGATCAATACGCACATCACGCCGATCAGCGCGCCGTACCACCATTTGCCGACATTGGTAAAGGAAGCGGAAACAGGGTCGGTCGCCATAAACAGCATACCGATGGCGAAGCCGCCGACGACCAGATGCCAGTACCAAGGCATAGCAAACATAGCGTTGGTGTCCGAACCGATGACATTAAACAGCGAAGACATCGCAATCATACCGATCATCACGCCGGTAATAATGCGCCAAGAAGCGATGCGGGCAAACACGATAAATGCGCCGCCGATTAAGAGTGCCAAAGTGGATACTTCGCCGATGGAGCCGGGTACGTTACCGATAAACGCATCCATCCAAGTGATGGTTTGACCGGTTACGGCGTTTTTCAGACCGTCTGCACCGTGTGCCGCCCATTGCGCCAGCGCGGTTGCGCCGGAATAACCGTCAACCGCCGTCCAAACCGCATCGCCGCTCAAGTTGGCAGGGTAGGCGAAGAACAGGAAGGCGCGGCCTGCCAGCGCAGGGTTCATAAAGTTTTTACCCGTACCGCCGAATACCTCTTTTGCAACCACCACGCCGAAGGTAATGCCCAAAGCCGCCTGCCACAAAGGCAGCGTAGGCGGAACGATTAAGGCAAACAGAATCGAAGTCACGAAGAAACCTTCGTTGATTTCATGTTTGCGCACGGTGGCGAACAAGACTTCCCAAAAACCGCCGACGATAAATACGGTTGCGTAAATCGGCAGGAAGTAAATCGCGCCGAACAGCATTTTGCCCGACACGCCCGCTTCAGACGACATATTGATGCCCAAAGCGTTGGCAAGGGCGTAATGCCAGTCGTTGGCGATGCTTTGTTGCAGCAAATCGGGCGTTAACGCACCGAATGCCTGTACGCCGACGTTGTACATACCGTAGAACATGGCAGGGAACAAAGCCAGCCACACCAAAATCATCATGCGTTTGGAGTCGAGCGCGTCGCGGACGTGGGCCGCTTTGCGCGTTACCGCGCCGGATGTATAGAAAATCGTCGCCGCAGCTTCGTAGAGGGCATACCATTTTTCATGTTTGCCGCCCGGCAGGAAGTGCGGTTCGATTTTTTCAAGAAAATGTTTCAAGCCCATAATCAGCCTTCCTTCTCAATGGTTTCCAGCACCTTGCGCAACAGCGGGCCGTATTCGTATTTGCCCGGGCAGACGAAGCTGCACAAAGCGAGGTCTTCTTCGTCCAATTCCAAGCAACCCAAAGCCTGCGCGCTGTCGGTATCGCCGACGATTAAATCGCGCAAAAGCAGGGTAGGCAGGATATCCAAGGGCATCACGCGCTCGTAAGTGCCGATGGGAACCATGGCGCGGTCGCCGCCGTTGACGGCTGTCGTGAATTTGAAGAGTTTGTTTTTCAGGAAATGACCGAGGGTCGTACGCGTAATCGAGTATTTGTCCGGCTGCGGCGCAACCCAGCCGAACAGCTCTTTGCTGCGGCCTTCTTCGATAACGGAAATCTGATTGTGGTAGCGGCCGAGGTAATCGTGCGCGCCTTGTGCAATCGCGCCGTTCAATACCGAACCGGAAATCACGCGGTTTTCTGCATCAACCAATTCGCCCGCAGTAATTTGCGATACTTTCGCACCCAAAACGGTACGCAAGAGGCGCGGTTTGTTGACTTGAGAACCACCCAAGGCAATTACGCGCCCGGTGTTCAGACGGCCTGTTGCAAACAAACGGCCAATGGCAATTACATCTTGATAATTGATGGTCCAAACGGTTTTGTTTGCACCGACCGGCTCGATGAAATGAATGTGCGTGCCGCTCAAACCGGCAGGATGCGGGCCGCCAAATTCATGTATTTCGATGTTGGCAGCGTTTTCAGACGGCACGTCTGCGCCTGCTGCTTTACACACATGGATTTTACGTTCGGTCAGGCGGCTTAATACCAACAGACCGCGTTTGAAGTCTTCGGCGGCTTCTTTGATGATAACCGTAGGATCGGCAGCCAGCGGATTGGTGTCCATCGCATTGACGAAGATGGCGGACGGCTCGGCATCGACGGCGGGAATTTTGCTGAACGGACGGGTGCGCAGCGCGGTCCACAAACCGGATTGAATCAGATTGCGGCGCACTTCTTCGCCGCTCAAGTTTGCCAGCGCTTCAGGTGCGTAGCGATCGAACTCGATTTCGTCGTTGCCTTCAACGGCAATCACGACTGACTGAAGTACGCGCTTTTCGCCACGATGGATGGCGGCGATTTTGCCTGAAGCCGGAGCAGTAAATACTACGCCCGGATTCTTTTTGTCTTCAAACAGCACTTGGCCTTTTTTGACGGCTTCGCCTTCCTTGATTTTCATCGAGGGGCGCATGCCGACATATTCTTCGCCAAGCAACGCGACTTCGGTAATGGCCGGGCCGTCATAAATGACTTGCTCCGGTCTGCCCGCGATGGGCAGGTTTAGACCTTTTTTGATTCTAATCATAGATTTGCATTACTTGTGATGGTTAAGGTAAAAACGGCGTGTTTTGATACGGTGTCGCGAGGCATCAAAAGCATTGAATAAATTAATGTAGCAAAGTGTTAGATTTTATCAGGAATTGTACCTGTTTGTCAGATTCGCCGCTTTTTTCCTTGCGGAAGCCGTTTTTAATTGTCGGAAGGGGAAAATATCGATTTGATTATGCTGAAATTTAAAATGCCGTCTGAATGTTCAGACGGCATAGCGTTTACAGCAGTTTGAAAACGAAAAAGATAAGGGTATGTACGATGAAGACGGGTATCAGGAAGGCGACCGACCACATCATATAGCCGAAGAAAGTCGGCATTGGTACGCCGCGCTGTTCGGCAATGGCTTTGACCATGAAGTTCGGCGCGTTGCCGATATAGGTCAGTGCGCCCATAAATACCGAACCCATAGAAACCGCCAGCAGGGTATGGAACAGGGGCCCCGTCATCAAGGCTTGGGCATCGCCGCCCGCCATATTGAAAAACACGAGATAAGTGGGCGCGTTATCCAAGAATGCCGACAATATGCCGCTCATCCAAAAATACATCGTATTAATCGGATGACCTGCCGTATCGTGAACCAGCGATACCACCCCACCCAGCGCGCCTGCCTCGCCTGCTTTCAGAATGCTCAGGACGGGGAAGATGGTGATGAAGATGCCGAGGAAGAGTTTACCCACTTCGGCGATGGGTTCAAAGTTGAATTCGTTGCCTGCGCGGACTTGTTTGGGCGTGATTGCCATAGATACGGCGGTCAATGCAATCAGGATGACATCGCGGACGAGGTTTTGCAGGGCGTAACGGCTGCCGAGGATTTCAAATCCCGGGTGTTCGGGTTTCCAAAGGCCGGACATTAGAACCGCGCTAACCACGCCCACCAGCAGGAGGAAGTTCCATTTGCCGAAGATGGCGATTTTTTCGGGTTTTTCCTGTTGTGCCGGAGTATCTTGTGCAATGCTTTCCTGTTTGAAGAAACGGTTGTCGATGAAATAGAAGGCGGTCAACAGGACAGCGGTGCTGATCAGGACAGGGGCAAGCATATGCTTGACCGTCCACATGAAATCTACGCCTTTGAGGAAGCCGAGGAAGAGTGGGGGGTCGCCCAAAGGGGTCAGGCCGCCGCCGATGTTTGCAACCAAGAAAATGAAGAAGATGACGATGTGCACGCGGTGGACACGGTTTTGGTTGGCTTTCAGCAAAGGGCGGATCATCAGCATTGCCGCGCCGGTCGTACCCATAATTGAAGCCAGTGCCGTGCCGACGGCAAGCAGGGCGGTGTTGAGCTTGGGTGTGCCGTTCAAGTCGCCCCAAACCAAAATGCCGCCTGAAATGGTGTACAGGGCAAGTAGCAGCAGGATGAAGGGGATGTATTCTTCAACGAGTGCGTGTGCGACGGTATGGATACCGGCGGACGCGCCAAAAACCAAACTGAACGGGATGAGGAACAGCAATGTCCAAAAGGCGGTGATTTTGCCGTAATGGTGATGCCAGGTATGCGAAAAAAACAAGGGACCCAATGCGATAGACAGCAAAATCAGGGCAAAGGGCAGACCCCACAGCAGGTTTAGGTTTGCGCCGTCCAAATCTGCGGCGTAAACCGATGCCGGGAAAAGCATTAGTGAAAACAGGGGTAGGTGGCGCATCGTGTTTCCTCGATTCAAGCGCTGCCTTGCGCGGCGCGCGGGAGTGATACAGGCTTCGTGCCGCCCGGACATAGGCGGACTGTGCTGCCTGTTTGTTTTTGAAAAAAGTTTTCCGATTGATTGTAAAGTAAATAATCAGGATAAACCAGTTTCCCAAACCGGAAGGCGGCGGGAAGGCGGATTGCCGTGCTTGGGAATATATGTTCTTTTTGATAAATAATTTTATTTAAAACAAATAAATATATGTCTTTAATAAATAATCTATCGAAAACGAAAAATGAATTTATTTTAACATATATTTGCAATGAAACAGGTTTGCCCCACCCGTTTGTTTGCCCTTATCCCTTTCAGACGGCATTCAAGATTCGGGCCTGCGCCACATCCATATGGCGACAAGGGAACAAAAAACCGATGAAACCGCCCCGACCCACCAGCGTTGGGGAAACTGCCAAAACATCATCAGACAGGATGCGGTCATCATACTGATGGCGAAAATCTTGGCTTTGCGCGGCACTGCGCCGTTTTGTTCCCAGTTATGAACCATCGGACCGAAATAGCGGTGCCGGTGCAGCCAGCGGTGAAAACGCGGGGATGCCTTTGCCCAGCAGGCGGCGGAGAGCAGTACGAACGGCGTGGTCGGCAACAGCGGCAAAAAAATGCCGATGATACCCAACAGCAGGGAAATGCAGCCGCAAATAATCAATAGATAACGTATCATTTTCCAATCCGGTCTTTATCGGAGACAAACAGGTATTGTAAGAATCCCGCCCGTTTCTATCCGCCGTGCCGGTAGGGAAAATGGGGAGGAAGGTCTTATTCCTACAACAGATGGTTGAGTGGTAGGGATGTGGTATGTTTGATTTCTTTTAAAACGAAACTTGATTGGGCATCCTGTACGCCGTGGTGGGATAAAAGAGTGTCAAGAACGAAATGGGAGAACGCGCTCATGTCGGTAAAAAATGCTTGAAGCAGGTAGTCGGTCTCTCCCGTCAGCGCGAAGCAGCTCAAAACTTCCGGCCATTTTCGAACCGATGCGGCAAAATCTTCCCGCGCGTCTTTTGCTTTGCTGATGGAAACGCGGATAAATGCCTGAAGTCCCAAGTTGACAGATTCCGGAGACAGCAGCGCGGCATATTGGCGGACGATGCCGGCATCTTCCAACTGCTTCAGACGGCGCAGGCACGGAGAAGGCGAAAGTGCGACACGTTCGGACAGTTCGACATTGGTCAGCCTGCCGTTTTCCTGGAGAACCTGTAAGATTTTAATATCGGTTTTGTCTAAAGTGAGTTGGGGCATATTTGCGTTCCGTTTTAAGGAATTCGGATTGTCTGTCCGTATGTTTGCGGCAATCCGCGTAGATGGAGACCATATTAACATATAAAAAGTTATACCGTCATCCGGGACAAATTTTGTTTTCGGAAAATCATGTGAAAACAGAGGCGGTCGGTTTGCATCTCTTTAAGACGGCTTGCCCAAACCGCCGATTCAAGACATAATCGGGAAATGTGCAGGAGAGAGCTACACCCGATTACGCGTAGCCGCCGAAGGCGCAGATGCCCTTAAATCGCTCAGGCAACAGGGACTGCACATTGAAATAAAACATCTGGAGAGCGGCGTTTCCCAAAGATACGCCCACCGAAGGGGAGAAGGCCGTCTGAACCACCATTCAGACAACCGCGCAAAGCAGTGAGCAGACTGGTTTGCCATCAAGCGGATACGGCCGAAAATCTCAGGTTCAAGGACAGATAGGGTCTTCCGCGCACAGGTGCGCGGGCGGCATCTGAACAAAAAATCCGGAGAAACTTGAGAATGACTGCCCTGAAAACCACCCCATTTCATCAAGCCCATCAAGATGCAGGCGCGAAGCTGGTCGATTTTGCCGGCTGGGAGCTGCCCATCCATTATGGTTCACAAATCGCCGAACACGAAGCCGTGCGCACCGACGCAGGCATGTTCGACGTATCCCATATGCTCGTTACCGACGTCGCCGGAGTGAACGCCAAAGCCTTTTTCCGCAAACTGATTGCCAACGACGTTGCCAAGCTCGCTTTTGTCGGCAAAGCCCTTTATTCCGCGCTGCTCAACGACAACGGCGGCGTGATTGACGACTTGATCGTTTACCGCACCAATGAAGCTGAAACCCGATACCGCATCGTGTCCAACGGCGCGACCCGCGAAAAAGACACCGCCCAGTTCCATAAAGTCGGACAAGAGTTCGGCGTTGCCTTTAATCCGCGCTACGACCTCGGCATGCTTGCCGTGCAAGGCCCTAAAGCCATTGAAAAACTCCTGACCGTCAAACCCGAATGGGCGGATGTCGTCCACAACCTCAAACCGTTCCAAGGCGCGGATTTGGGCAACGACTGGTTTGTCGCCCGCACCGGCTACACCGGCGAAGACGGCGTCGAAGTCATCCTGCCCGGCACTGAAGCCGTCGCATTCTTCAAAGCCCTGCAAGCAGCAGGCGTACAACCCTGCGGCCTCGGCGCGCGCGATACCCTGCGCATGGAAGCCGGTATGAACCTCTACGGCAACGATATGGACGACGACACCAGCCCGCTCGAAGCAGGCATGGGTTGGACGGTTGATTTGAAAGACGAAAGCCGCGATTTTGTCGGCAAAGCCGCCTTGCTGGCATTGAAAGAAAAAGGCGTTGCCGTCAAACAGGTCGGCCTGTTGCTCGAAAAAGGCGGCATCCTGCGCGCGCATATGGAAGTGTTGACCGACAAAGGCAAAGGCGAAACCACCAGCGGCGTATTCTCGCCCAGCCTGAAACAATCCATCGCTATCGCCCACGTACCGAAAGACTTTGACGGCGATACCGCCAAAGTGCTGATGCGCGGCAAAGAAGTGGATGTACGCGTACTGAAGCTGCCGTTCGTCCGCAACGGTCAAAAACAGTTTGATTAATATCGGTTCAGACGGCATTTTCATTTCATATGCCGTCTGAAAGCAGGTTTTTAGGAATTGTTGTTTCCTATGAAAGCAAACTTTGGCAGTTTATTGTTGTTATTGATGTTATCGGCTTGCGCTTCGTCTGCCGACGAGCGCGGATTGATGTTTTTCGATACAGAAGGAAAATCCCATACTGCAATATTTATGAAAATCGTTGGCGGCAATGGAAAGATTGTCGGCGAGGTGGTGATAGACGGGGAATATGCTCTTGATATTGTCCGTATGAATGATGATTTGAGTATTGCCGTGCAAGATAATAAGGGTAGAAGCCGTGCTTCCGACCTGGAAGCATTGTCGCAAGCGAAATCATTTACCCTGATTGCGTTCAGCCGTTATGCGGGTACAGTTGAAGTGGATAAGGTATCGGCTGTTACCGGTATTTGTGCGGATTACCGCAGCAAAGGCCTGAAGGTTGCCGTTGCAGACAATATGAGGTCCAAACAAGAAATCGTTGTATTCCGTGCAAGCGGCGTAATGGCAAGTAACAAGCGCAAGATAAACGAAGCATATTTGGATTATTCTGCATCCTCTAAACTGCCTTCCGCCCAAAAGCAAGAATTGGAACAAGATAAAAACAATATGATTGCCGTCCATTACGGACGCTTGGAAGAATTAATCGCACGAGGTATCTGCGTACGCTAAGTTGTGCAGATGCCGTCTGAAAATAACCCCCTACCAATGGAGAATCAAACCATGAGCAACAACATCCCAGCAGAACTGAAATACGTTGCCAGCCATGAATGGCTGCGCCTTGAAGAAGACGGTACCATCACCGTCGGCATTACCCACCACGCGCAAGAGCTGTTGGGCGACATCGTGTTTGTCGAGCTGCCTGAAGTTGGCGCGAACCTTGCCGCCGAAGAACAAGCCGGTGTGGTTGAGTCTGTAAAAGCCGCATCTGACGTGTACGCGCCGATTGCGGGCGAAGTCGTTGCCGTCAACGATGACTTACCCAGTGCACCTGAAACTGCCAACAGCGACCCTTACGGCGCAGGCTGGTTCTTCAAAATCAAACCTGCCAATCCTGCCGACTACGACGGTCTTTTGACTGCCGAACAATACGCAGGCGAAGTAGATTAAATTCCTATCCTGATAATAGGATGCCTTATTTAAGGAACTGCACTTTCAGACGGCAAGGATGCGTTTGGAAGTGCAGTTTTTGTCTGTGTCTTCAATGTCAGTTAGGCTATAATAACGGCCTATATTCATCTTTACCGATTTTTTCATGCAACTTACCGCTGTCGGACTCAATCATCAAACCGCACCTTTAAGCATACGGGAAAAGCTGGCGTTTGCCGCTGCCTGCCTGCCCGAAGCCGTCCGCAATCTTGCCCGAAGCAATGCGGCAACGGAGGCGGTAATCCTTTCTACCTGCAACCGCACCGAGCTTTACTGTGTCGGCGATTCGGAAGAAATCATCCGTTGGCTCGCAGACTATCACAGCCTTCCCATAGAAGAAATCAGCCCCTACCTTTATACTTTGGGGATGCAGGAGACTGTGCGCCATGCTTTCCGCGTCGCCTGCGGCTTGGATTCGATGGTGTTGGGCGAGCCGCAGATTTTAGGGCAGATTAAGGATGCGGTCAGGGTTGCTCAAGAGCAGGAAAGTATGGGTAAGAAACTCAATGCCCTGTTCCAAAAAACCTTTTCTGTTGCTAAAGAGGTCCGTACCGATACTGCCGTCGGCGAAAACTCGGTTTCCATGGCTTCCGCTTCCGTCAAGTTGGCAGAGCAGATTTTCCCCGACATCGGCGATTTGAATGTCTTGTTTATCGGTGCGGGTGAGATGATTGAGTTGGTTGCTACTTATTTTGCTGCTAAAAACCCCAGATTGATGACGGTTGCCAACCGGACGTTGGCGCGTGCCCAGGAGTTGTGCGACAAGCTCGGTGTTAACGCCGAACCGTGTCTGCTGTCCGATCTGCCTGCCATTCTGCACGATTACGACGTAGTGGTTTCTTCGACGGCGAGCCAGTTGCCCATTGTCGGCAAAGGCATGGTGGAGCGTGCATTGAAACAAAGGCAGAGTATGCCGTTGTTCATGCTTGATTTGGCAGTGCCGCGTGACATTGAAGCGGAAGTCGGCGATTTGAATGATGCCTATCTTTATACTGTGGACGATATGGTCAATATCGTCCAAAGTGGCAAGGAGGCAAGGCAGAAGGCCGCCGCCGCCGCCGAAACGCTGGTGTCCGAGAAGGTTGCCGAATTTGTCCGGCAGCAGCAGGGCAGGCAGAGTGTCCCCTTGATTAAAGCCTTGCGGGACGAGGGCGAGAAAGCGCGCAAGCAGGTGTTGGAAAATGCGATGAAACAGCTTGCCAAAGGCGCAACGGCAGAAGAGGTTTTGGAACGGCTGTCCGTCCAACTGACCAACAAGCTGCTGCATTCGCCGACCCAAACCTTGAATAAGGCGGGGGAAGAAGATAAAGATTTGGTTCATGCCGTCGCGCAGATTTATCATTTGGACAAATAACGGTGCGCCGGAAAAGGATGCCGTCTGAAGGGGTTTCAGACGGCATATTTTTGTGCTGTCTGACAACATCGTGAAATCCCACATTATAGTGGATTAACAAAAACCAGTACGGCGTTGCCTCGCCTTAGCTCAAAGAGAACGATTCTCTAAGGTACTGAAGCACTAAGTGAATCGGTTCCGTACTATTTGTACTGTCTGCGGCTTCGTCGCCTTGTCCTGATTTTTGTTAATCCACTATATATCGATGTAATTACAAAGTATTATCCCGTATACGGATTGGTTTTAAGATTTGTAAATTTGATTTGCATCAAAAAATCGCCGATAGATGATTCATATAATATCAATATTAAAGAGTATCGGTATATCGGGGATAGCTATGTCCTGTTTTTCAATCCGGCGTATGTCTGCGTTTCGAGCGCGGATAACGGCGTTTTTTGCCGCTTTTGTCTTTTTGACGGCGGCACTGCCCGCTTATGCGGAGCGTCTGCCTGATTTTCTGGCGAAAATACAGCCTTCGGAAATTTTTCCGGGGGCGGACCGTTACGGCAAACCGGAAGGTAAGCCCATGGTCGCCCGCGTTTACAAAGGCGACGAGCAGCTCGGTCTGGTCTATATTACAACCGATGTGGTTAATACGCGCGGTTATTCGAGCAAACCGATCGATACGCTGATGGCGTTGGCAAACGACGGCACGATAGCCGGGGCGAAACTGGTCGATCATCACGAACCGATTATGCTGATCGGTATCCCGCAATCGCGTGTCGATAAATTCATCGACAAATATATCGGTCTGAACTTTATTAAAAATCCGCCGACTCCGGGCGTGGCGCCGGGCGACATTATCAGCGGTGCGACTGTTACGCTGATGGTGATTAACGACAGTATCCAGCGTTCGTACAAGGTCATTGCCAACCAATACCGCTTGGGTTCGGATAAGGCTCTTCAGACGGCATCCGCTTCTGATGTCCGGGAAGCCGCGCCTGCGGTAAAAACCCGTCCGCGCCGTATGGCAAATCCCGACAAGCAGGATATTTTGTCTTGGGACGAACTTTTGAAACAAAAGGCTGTCGGCCATCTGCACATCACGCTCGATCAAATCAACAAACTGTTTGAGAAAGGCGGCAAGGCCGGCGTGGCCGATCACGCCGAACAGGGCGATCCTGACGATACCTTTATCGATTTATATGTTGCTTTGGTCAGCCAGCCCTCCATCGGTAAAAGCCTGCTGGGAGAGGACGGCTGGGCGCATCTGCAAAAACGGCTGAAACCCGGGCAGCAGGCGGTTTTGGTTGCCGGGGAGGGTCGTTATTCTTGGAAAGGTTCGGGCTATGTGCGCGGCGGTATTTTCGACCGTATCGAGATGATACAGGGGGAGAACAGCTTCCGTTTTACCGATGCCCAACACGAACGCGTCGTCGCGCTGTCTGCCGCCGGTGCGCCGCGCTTTAAAGAAGTTTCTTGGTTTACCATCCCTGAAGGCGTAGAGTTTGACGGTGCGGAGCCGTGGCGTCTGCAATTAATGGTTCAGCGCGTCTTGAGTGTGAACGATAAAGCCTTCGTTACCGCCGATTTGGATTACGAATTGCCTCAGGGTTATTATGTCGATGATCCCAAAGCGCCGCCCGTAGAAATCAGTGCGCCTGTCGAAGCTGTGCCTGCCGCGGCATCCGATACCGCTTCAGACGGCATTGCCGAAGATGCGTCAGCTGAAAACGGTGTATCCAACCAATTATGGAAACAGATTTGGAAAGCGAAACAGGGGCAGATTGTCGTTGTCGGCATTGCGCTGACCATATTGTTACTGGTGTTTTTGTTCCAAGACTGGATTGTGCGTTACGAAAAATGGTACGACCGCTTCCGCCTTGCCTTTTTGACCTTCACGCTCTTCTATATCGGCTGGTATGCGCAGGCACAGCTTTCGGTCGTCAATACGCTGACGCTGTTTTCCGCCATCCTTACCGAATTTCATTGGGAGTTTTTCCTGATGGATCCGATTGTGTTCATCCTGTGGCTGTTCACGGCTGCAACCATGCTGCTGTGGAACAGGGGAACGTTTTGCGGTTGGTTGTGTCCGTTCGGCTCATTACAGGAATTGACTAACCGGATTGCCAAAAAACTGGGTGTGAAACAGATTACCGTGCCGCATATGCTGCATACCCGCTTGAGCGTCATCAAATACCTGATTTTCTTCGGGCTTTTGGCAATTTCGCTGTATGATTTGGGTACGGCGGAAAAATTTGCCGAAGTCGAACCCTTTAAAACCGCGATTATTTTGAAATTCATGCGCGATTGGTGGTTTGTCGCCTTTGCCGTCGCCCTTTTGGTTGCGGGGCTGTTTATCGAACGTTTCTTCTGCCGTTATCTGTGTCCTTTGGGTGCGGGCATCGCGCTGCCGGGCAGATTCCGCGTGTTTGATTGGTTGAGACGTTATAAAATGTGCGGTAATCCCTGCCAAATTTGTACACATGAATGCCCTGTACAAGCGATTGCCCCGGAGGGAGATATCCATCCGAACGAATGTATCCAGTGTCTGCATTGCCAAGTCATGTACCACCACGATACGCGCTGTCCGCAAGTTGTGGCGGCAAATAAGAAAAAACAAAAACAGGCTGCTGCAAAATCAGGGGAATTGGAAAGTGTCTCCAAGCAGCCGCAGGAACAGGTCGTCTATTTTGTCAAACCCGAAACGGCGCAACCTGAAAAATAAGCATCCGGGGAAAGCCTGAAGCCAAAGTGTCAGGCAGGCAGGGTTTCCCCGGAAGGATAATAAAATTTTTTTCCCATCGGCTTGCCGTCTGAAAACCGGTTTGCCGTATTTTATCCAAGGAGTGTTGTATGTCAGACGAAAAATTAGAACAAAACGGCTTAAGCCGTCGTTCATTCTTAGGTACGGCCGCCGCTTCCGGTGCAGGTATTGCCGGTGCGGGCCTGTTGGGTTTGGCGGGTTGCTCTAAAGACGGCGAACAGGCTGCTGCTTCTGGCGCCGCCCCTGTCGCCAAGGAGCATGGTGAAGCCAAACCAGGTCAACTGTCTTCCGAAGTCGGTCCGGGAGAACTCGACCAATATTACGGCTTCCTTTCCGGCGGTCAGTCCGGCGAGATGCGCCTGATTGGTCTGCCTTCCATGCGCGAACTGATGCGTATCCCCGTGTTCAATATGGACAGTGCGACCGGTTGGGGACGTACCAATGAGAGCTTGAAAGTCCTCAACGGCAATATTACTGAAGAAACCCGTAAATTCTTAAAAGACAGCGGCCTGCGCTGCTACCCCAACGGCGACTTGCACCACCCACACTTGTCGTTTACCGACCAAACTTATGACGGCCGCTATGCCTATGCCAACGACAAGGCAAACAACCGCGTCTGCCGCGTGCGTTTGGATGTGATGAAGGCCGACAAAATCATCGACATCCCCAATGCCTCGGGTATTCACGGTCTGCGTCCGCAACGTTATCCGAAAACCGGTTATGTCTTTGCCAACGGCGAACACATCACCCCCGTCAGCGGCGTAGGCAAACTGGATGATGCGAAAACTTGGAATGCCGTGTACACCGCCATCGACGGCGAAACCATGGAAATCGCATGGCAAGTATTGGTTGACGGCAACTTGGACAACGGCGATGCCGACTACCAAGGCAAATATTCTTTCTCCACCTGCTACAACTCCGAGCGCGCGCTGACAGTACAAGGTGCGTCTTCCAACGAGCAGGACTGGTGCGTCGTTTTCGACCTGAAGGCTATTGAAGAAGGTATTAAAGCAGGCGACTTCAAAGAAGTGAACGGTGTGAAAATGCTGGACGGTCGCGCTGAAGCCAAATCCAAATACACGCGCTATATCCCCGTGCCGAACTCTCCTCACGGCTGTAACGCAAGCCCTGACGGTAAATACATCATGCTCAACGGTAAGCTTTCTCCAACTGTTACCGTATTGGATGTCAGCAAACTGGACGATTTGTTTGCAGGCAAAATCAAAGAGCGCGATGTGGTCGTAGCCGAACCGCAACTGGGTCTCGGCCCGTTACACACTGCATTTGACGGTCGCGGCAATGCTTATACGACATTGTTTATCGACAGCCAAATGGTCAAATGGAACATCGACGACGCAATCAAAGCCTACAAAGGCGACAAAGTCGATCCGATCAAACAAAAACTCGACGTTCACTACCAACCGGGCCACAACCATACGACTATGGGCGAAACCAAGGAAGCCGACGGCCAATGGCTGGTGTCTTTGAACAAATTCTCCAAAGACCGCTTCCTGAATGCCGGCCCGTTGAAACCCGAGTGCGACCAATTGATCGACATCTCCGGCGACGAAATGCGTCTGGTACACGACAACCCGACTTTTGCCGAACCGCACGACTTGTGTTTGGTTGCCGCGTCCAAACTGAACCCGGGCAAAACTTGGGATCGCAAAGACCCGTGGTTCTGGCAGGATGCTTTGGAACAGGCGAAAAAAGACGGTGTCGAGCTGGAAAAAGCCGCCAAAGTCGTACGCGAAGGCAACAAAGTACGCGTGTACATGACTGCCGTTGCGCCTGCATTCAGCATTCCGCAGTTTGAAGTGAACCAAGGCGACGAAGTAACCGTTTACGTTACCAACGTCGAAACCATCGAAGACCTGACCCACGGCTTCACTTTGGAAGGCTACGGCATCGCTATGGAAATCGGCCCGCAAGCCACTTCTTCCGTAACCTTCAAAGCCGTCCGTCCGGGCGTGCACTGGTACTACTGCCAATGGTTCTGCCACGCATTGCATATGGAAATGTCCGGTCAGATGATTGTTCATCCCAAATAATGCGACCTGACGGCTGAATATGGAGAATGCCGTCTGAAGGCAACAGGTCTTCAGACGGCATTTATAGCCAAACCGCTTGCCGTACCGTTTCAGGCGGTTTCGCTATAAAAACAGGCACATTTGAATGATGCTTCATTTTGTTTTGCCATACCGAACGAAACAGAGGAACACCATGCACACATCCGCGCTCCGTACATGGCTGAAGGCCGTGCTGATATTTGCCGGCGGCAGTATTTTTCAGACGGCATCGGCAGCCGTCGTCCACGTTTCCCCGCAAGACAACCTTGCCGAAATTTTTGCCCGCGCCCGGGCGGGCGATACGCTCAAACTGGCTTCCGGCGTATATCAAACCAAACTTTATATCGACAAACCGATTACGATTGAAGGGCCTGCCGACCGTTCCGCAACCATCGAAGGGGACAGGAGCGGCCGTACCATAGCCGTACACGCGCCGGACGTAACGCTCCGCAACCTGACCGTTATCCGTTCCGGTATGAGCCTGCCAGCAATGGATGCCGGTATTTATCTCGAAGAAACCGCCCCGCGCGCCCTGATTGAACACAACAATATTTTGGATAATTCGGTCGGCGTATATCTGCATGGTTCTGCCGATGCGATGGTACGCAAAAATAAAATCGTCGGCGACGCGACTTTGCGCGTGAATGAGCGCGGCAATGGTGTTACCGTTTGGAACGCGCCCGGCGCGCAGGTCGTCGGCAACGACATTTCCAAAGGGCGGGACGGTATTTTTTCCAACACCAGCACGCACAACACCTATAAAAACAACCGCTTCAGCGATTTGCGTTTCGCCGTCCACTATATGTACACCAACGACAGCGAAGTTAGCGGCAATATTTCCGTGGGCAACAATATGGGCTATGTGCTGATGTTTTCCGAGCGGCTCAAAGTGTTTGACAATATCGCCGTCGGCAGCCGCGATCAGGGCATTATGCTCAACTATGTCAACTATTCCGATATTCACGACAACATTATCAACAAAGCGGGCAAGTGCGTTTTTGCCTACAATGCCAACTACGATAAACTGTCCGCCAATCATTTTGAAAACTGCCAAATCGGCATACACTTTACCGCCGCCATCGAAGGCACGTCCCTGCATGACAATTCCTTTATCAACAACGAAAGCCAGGTCAAATACGTCAGCACGCGCTTTCTCGACTGGAGCGAGGGCGGACACGGCAACTATTGGAGCGACAACAGCGCGTTCGATTTGAACGGCGACGGCTTCGGAGACAGCGCGTACCGCCCCAACGGCATTATCGACCAAATCATCTGGCGCGCACCTGTATCGCGCCTCTTGATGAACAGTCCCGCAATCAGCATCGTCAAATGGGCGCAGGCGCAATTTCCCGCCGTTTTGCCCGGAGGCGTGGTGGACAGCAAACCGCTGATGAAGCCTTATGCCCCCAAAATTCAAACCCGTTATCAGGCGATGAAGGACGAGCTGCTCAAAGAAGCCGAAACGCGGCAGTCGGAATGGGGCAGGGCGGAAAACGGTTCTTTGAACTAGTCTGCTTCAGACGGCATCCGGATTCAAATGCCGTCTGAAAACACAAAAGGAACAACCATGACCACACATCATGTCGAATTGAGGAATGTCACCAAACGGTTCGGGGCGCAAAAAGCCGTCAACCAAGTCGATTTGGTTTTGAAGGCAGGAGAAAGCGTCGGGCTTGCCGGGCACAACGGCGCGGGCAAGTCCACCATTATGAAGCTGATACTCGGGCTGATTACCCCGACCGAAGGCGAAGTGATGCTTTTGGGCGAACGTACCGGCAGCAAAGCGGGGGCACGGCTTCGCAGCCAAATCGGCTACCTGCCCGAAACCGTTGCGCTGCACCCTTCGCTGACCGGCATCGAAACGCTGGATTTTTATGCCAAACTTAAAAAACAGCCGCTCACGCAGAACCGGGGGCTGCTTGAGCGTGTCGGTATTTCACAGGCGGCACACCGCCGCGTCGGCACTTATTCTAAAGGGATGCGCCAACGCCTTGCCTTGGCACAAGCCCTGCTGGGCGAGCCCAAAGTCCTGCTGTTTGACGAACCGACAACCGGCCTCGACCCTGCATCAAGGCAAATGTTTTACGAAGTCGTGCGCGAACTCAACGGGCGCGGCGCGACCGTATTGCTCAGCACCCACGCCCTTGCCGAGTTGGACGGACACGCCGACCGCATTATCGTGATGAAAAACGGCGTTAAGGTTGCCGATGGCAGTATGGACGAATTGCACGTCCAAAGCGGACTGCCGCTGACCGTCAATATCCGCCTCAATGCACCGCGTACCCTCAGCAGCCGCTGGCAGCCGTTTTCAGACGGCATTTCCTACCGGGCGCAATGTCAGGCGGAAGAGCGTATGAACCTTTTGGGCGAGCTGGGCAGCCTGTCCGACCTTGCCTATCTCGACATCCACACGCCGACGCTTGATGAAATGTACGCACAGTTCTTGAAAAGGGAGGACGTATGAACCCCGTTTGGATTATTACCGGCAAAGAAGTCCGCGACAGCCTGCGCAACCGTTGGGTGCTTGCCGCCGCCCTCCTGCTTGCCGCACTCGCCCTTTCTTTGGGTTTTCTCGGCAGCTCGCCCACCGGTTCGGTCAAGGTCGATCCGCTGACCGTTACTGTCGTCAGCCTGTCGAGCCTGTCTATTTTCCTGATTCCGCTGATTGCGATGCTGCTTTCCTATGACGCACTGATCGGCGAAATCGAGCGCGGAACGATGGCGTTGCTGTTGAGTTATCCCATTTCGCGCAACCAAATCCTTGCCGGCAAGTTTGTCGGACACCTCATCATCCTCGCCCTTGCCACCACGGCAGGCTACGGATTGGCAGGCATTACGCTGCAACTTGCCAACGGCAGCTTTGATATTGCCGCCTGGAAACCCTTTGCATTGTTGATTGCCGCCAGCGTCATCCTCGGCGCGGCTTTTCTGTCCATGGGCTACTTAATCAGTGCAAAAGTCAAAGAACGGGGTACGGCGGCCGGTATTTCCATCGGTGTGTGGTTGTTTTTCGTCGTCATCTTTGATATGGCACTACTGGGTATTCTGGTTGCCGACTCTCAGCAGGTTATTACCGCGCCTGTCGTTGAAACAGTGCTTCTGTTTAATCCCACCGACATCTACCGCCTGCTCAACCTGACCGGTTATGAAAATACTGCTATGTATGCGGGTATGGCGGGTTTGAGCGGACAAATCAGCCTGACGGTTCCTGTTTTGCTGACCGCGCAGGTTTTATGGGTTATTATTCCGCTTATCTTGGCAGCCAGAATTTTTGGAAAGCGACAAATATGAAAAAAACCCTGTCGGCAATTGTTGCCGTTTTCGCCTTAAGTGCCTGCCAGCAGGCGGAAGAGGCGGCGCCTCCTTTACCTCAGCAGATCAGCGATCGTTCGGTCGGACACTATTGCAGTATGAATCTGACCGAACACAACGGCCCCAAAGCCCAGATTTTCATGAACGGCAAACCTGACCAGCCAGTTTGGTTCTCCACCATCAAGCAGATGTTCGGCTATACCAAACTGCCTGAAGAGCCTAAAGGCATCCGTGTTATTTACGTTACCGATATGGGTAATGTTACCGATTGGACAAATCCCAATGCCGACACGAAGTGGATAGATGCGAAAAAAGCCTTTTATGTAATTGACAGCGGCTTTATCGGCGGTATGGGTGCGGAAGACGCGCTGCCGTTCGGCAAAAAGGAGCAGGCTGAAAAATTTGCAAAGGATAAAGGCGGTAAGGTTGTCAGTTTCGACGATATGCCTGATACCTATATTTTCAAATAAATCCAAACAAAAATGCCGTCTGAACGTTGAAGCCAAGGTTCAGACGGCATTTTTTATAGTGGATTAAATTTAAACCAGTACAGCGTTGCCTCGCCTTGCCGTACTATTTGTACTGTCTGCGGCTTCGTCGCCTTGTCCTGATTTAAGTTTAATCCACTATATTATGGGTTCAAACGGGGCAGGTTTGAACAACTGCCCCATTCCTTATTCCTGACCGGACGTAACGGCGGAATAAGGTTTACATCCCGCCGTAATTCGGCCCGCTCGCGCCTTCGGGGCAAATCCAAGTGATGTTTTGCGTCGGGTCTTTGATGTCGCACGTTTTGCAGTGCACGCAGTTGGCGGCATTGATTTGCAGACGCGGACTGCCGTTTTCTTCAACAATTTCGTACACACCCGCAGGACAATAGCGCGTTTCGGGCGAGGCGTATTCTTTGTAGTTCACGTCTATCATCGTTTGCGGATTGTTCAGCACCAAATGGTCGGGCTGGTTTTCTTCGTGCGCAAGATTGGCAAGGAAGACGCTGCTCAAGCGGTCAAAGGTCAACACGCCGTCGGGTTTCGGATAATCAATCGGCTTGCACGCGGCGGCTTTTTTGAGCTGCTCGTTGTCTTTGCCGTGATGTTTCAAAGTCCACGGGGCTTTGCCTCTGAAAATCATCTGGTCGATGCCGGTATAAAGCGAGCCGAGGTAAACGCCCCATTTGAATGACGGACGGACATTGCGCGCGGCGTAAAGCTCTTGATACAGCCAGCTTTGTTCAAAACGTTGCTGATAATCCGCCACCTCTTTGCCGCTGTCGAAGTTTTCCACTTCTTCAAGGTTTTCCAACAAGGGGAACACGGCTTCGGCGGCGAGCATGGCGGATTTCATCGCGGTATGAATACCTTTAATGCGCGGCATATTGAGGAAACCCGCCGCATCTCCGATTAAAACGCCGCCTTTGAACGAGAGCTTCGGCA
Source organism: Neisseria benedictiae (assembly GCF_958267435.1). Taxonomy (NCBI): domain Bacteria; kingdom Pseudomonadati; phylum Pseudomonadota; class Betaproteobacteria; order Neisseriales; family Neisseriaceae; genus Neisseria; species Neisseria benedictiae. Next base: position 93,030 of record NZ_CATQFV010000027.1, on the reverse strand, counting down.
AACTTTGCAAACCGCCTTCAATCAGCGAACGCGCGCCGTAAGCGATGCGGCGGCCGCCTTCGAAGGTTTTGCGGATTTCGGGATGGGTTTTGAAACGTTGGAACTCTTCAAACGGCGACAGATAAGGATTTTGATAGTCCAAACCGACCACGAAGCCGACGGCGACTTTGTTGTCGTCGAAATGGTAAATAAACGCGCCGCCGTAGGTTTTGCTGTCCAGCGGCCAGCCTGCGCTGTGCACCACCAAACCGGGCTGATGCTGTTCAGACGGCACTTCCCAAACTTCTTTAATGCCCAAGCCGTAAGTTTGCGGCTGGCTGTTTTGGTCGAGTTGGAAACGTTCGATGACTTGTTTGGAAAGCGAACCGCGGCAACCTTCGGCAAACAGGGTTTGCTGTGCCCAAAGCTCCATGCCGGGCTGGAATGAATCGGTCGGCTCTCCGTCTTTGCCGATGCCCATATTACCGGTTGCAATGCCTTTGACCGAACCGTCTTCGTGATACAGCACTTCGGCGGCGGCAAAGCCCGGATAGATTTCCACGCCCATATTTTCCGCCTGCTCCGCCAACCAGCGTACGACTTCGCCCAAGCTGACGATGTAGTTGCCGTGATTGTCGAAGTTGGGGGTAATAGGCAGATTGAACGCTTTTTTCTCGGTCAGGAACAACACCTTATCCTGCGTTACTGTGCGTGTCAGCGGCGCGCCTTTTTCTTTCCAGTCGGGAATCAGCTCGTTCAGTGCAATCGGATCGATAACCGCGCCCGCCAGCGAATGCGCACCTGCTTCAGAACCTTTCTCCACCACGCAAACGCTGATTTCGCGCCCGTTCTGTTCGGCAAGCTGCTTGAGTTTGATGGCGGCGGACAAACCCGACGGGCCTGCGCCAACAATCACGACATCGTATTGCATACTGTCGCGGGTGATGGATTCTGTCATGGCGGTTCCTATGATTTATTATCGATTATAAAACGGGCAATTATACAACGCAGACAGTTGCTTACCAAATAAAACAATGCCGTCTGAAACGGCTTTTCGGGCATTCAGACGGCATTTGCCCTCATATGGGCAGGAATATTTTTTATTGGCGGTTTGTATCCATACTTTTGAATTGGGGAGATGACCGGATATTTTACTGATTTTGTCAGATTGGATTCAAAAATCGGTAACGGCGGTTTGGGGCGGTTTTGAAACAGCCGGCAGTGTACGGATGTCAAAATGCCGTCTGAAGGATTTCAGACGGCATTCGGGTTGGAGGGTTATTTCATCGCTTCGCTCATTGCCTTGATATTGTGGCGGTACATGCCGATGTAGGTGTCTGCGGGCGCGTTGCCGAGTGCGTCGGAATACAGTTTGCCGCTGACGTTGACACCGGTTTCTTTGGCGATGCGGTCAACCATGCGGGTGTCTTTGATGTTTTCGGTAAATACGGCTTTGATGCCTTCGCGTTTGATTTGTCGGATGATGGCGGCGACTTGTTTGGCCGAAGGCTCGGCTTCGCTGCTCACGCCTTGCGGGGCGATGAACTCGATATGGTAACGTTTGCCCATGTAGGAAAAGGCATCGTGACCGGTCAGGACTTTGCGTTTGGCGTCAGGGATGGCATTAAATGCGGCTTGTGCGTCGCTGTGCAGTTTTTTGAGCTGCATTTGGTAGTTGCCCAAACGTTGTTGATAATAAACTTTGCCTTCGGGGTCGGCCTTTATCAGGGCTTCGGCGACGTTTTGGGCATAGGCGGACATAAGGACGGGGTCGTTCCAGACGTGGGGGTCATATTCGCCGTGGTCGTGGTGGTGTCCTTCGTGGTCATGATCGTGGTCGTGATCGTGATGGTGTCCGCCTTCTTCTTCGGCTTTGAGGGGTTGGATGCCTTTGGTCGCTTCGGCATAGGATACTTTGCTTTGTTTGACGGCACGTTGTACATCGGCAGCTTCAAGTCCTAAGCCGTTGAGCAGGACGAGTTTTGCACTGCGGATTTTTTTAATGTCGCCACTGGTCATGTGATAGGCGTGCGTATCTTGGTTGGCTCCGACCAAACTTTGTATGGATACGCGCTCTCCGCCGATTTGTTTGGTTACGTCGCCTAAAATGCTGAAGCTGGTTACGACGGGCAGGGGGGCGGCAGTTGCGGCGGTGGTCAGCAATGCGGCAATAAGGGTGAGTTTGAGGTGTTTCATAACTGTTCTCCTGTGATATAACGTAACATCTGTTATGGTAAAACAAGCCGCCTGTTTGTTCAAGCGACTTGCGGGGTCAGGTGGTGTGGTGGCGGTGGTTTTTGAGCCATTTGGTCAGAATGCCGCCTTCTTTGCCGAGTATGACGGAAAAGAGATAAAGGACGCTGCAACAGAGGATGATGGCGGGACCGGAAGGAATTTCGATGTGGTAGGAAATGAGCAGTCCGCTCAAGCCGCACAGCAGGGCTGTCAGAACGGATAGGAGGATGAGTGCGCCCATGTGCTTCGCCCATAGGCGGGCGGTAATGGCTGGCAGCATCATGAGTCCGACGGACATGAGTGTGCCGAGGGCTTGAAAGCCGGATACGAGGTTCATGACGACCAGGACGAGAAAGAGGACGTGCCAAAGCCCGCCTTTGCCGCCGACGGATTTGAGAAACAGGGGGTCGATGCTTTCGAGTACGAGCGGGCGGTAGATGACGGCAAGGGTAAGCAGTGTGAGGGTGGATACGGCGGCGATGAGTTGCAGGGCAGGAATATCGACGGCAAGTACGGAGCCGAAAAGCAGATGCAGCAGATCGACGCTGCTGCCGTTTTTGCTGACGAGGACTACGCCTATGGCGAGGCTGCTCAGGTAGAAGGCGGCAAAGTTGGCATCTTCTTTCAGGGTGGTGAAGCGGCTGACGAGTCCGGCAAGCAGTGCCATCAGCATGCCTGCGGCTACGCCGCCCAAACCCATGGCGGGCAAGCTCAAACCGGCAAACATGTAGCCGACGGCGGCGCCGGGCAGGACGGCGTGGCTGAGTGCGTCGCCTATCAGGCTCATACGGCGCATGACGAGGAATACACCGACGGGTGCGGCACTGAGGGACAGGCAGAAGACGGATGCGAGGGCGTAGCGCATGAAGTCGAATTCTGCAAAGGGGGCAAGGAGCAGGTCGTAGAGGTTCATGGTTTTTCGGTTTCAGACGGCATTTATGACGCGCACCACTCGGGGCTTTCCTGTTGCTGCATTTTGGCGTTGGCTTGGGCGAGGTAGGGTTCTGTCAGAATGGTCTCGGTTGCGCCTGCCGCAATTTTTTCGCGGGCGAGCAGCAGGGTATTGGGAAAGTAGGCGCGAACCTGTTCGTAGTCGTGCAGTACGGCGATGATGGCGTGTCCGTTGCAATGACATTTTTGCAATACGTCGAGAAGCTCGTAGGTTGTCCGTGCATCAACGGCATTGAAAGGTTCGTCCAGAAGTAGGAATTTGGCGTTTTGAACCAGCATTCGGGCAAAAAGGACACGCTGAAATTGTCCGTTTGAGAGATAGGCAATCTGACGATCGGCAAACTGTTGCATTCCGACGCGCTCCAAGGCTTCGTGAACACGTTGCTTTTGAGTTGAGTTTATGCCTTTGAAAAAGCCGATTTCATACCAAAGCCCCATCGCGGCCAAGTCGAAAACGGTCATAGGTTGGGAGCGGTCGATGTCGGACTGCTGGGGAAGGTAGGCAATGTTCTGACGGGTCAATCCGTCCAGCCGGATGCTGCCTGTATCGATAGGCTGCAATCCCATCAAGGATTTGAGAAAGGTGGATTTCCCTGCGCCGTTCGGCCCGAAAATCGCCCACATACTATGTTCTTCAAAAGTAATGTCCACATGGTGCACGGCAGGTCGGCGGCGGTAGCTGACGGTCAGGTTTTCGACAATGATGCTCATGCGGATACTGCCCAAAAGTAAACGCCCCATAAAAGGGATACGGCAATCAGGGCAAGGATGAGGCGGAAAGTCAATCCTGATAGTAAAAGGGAAGGTGTCATAATGATTTGCGGTTTTGAAAGGGAAAGCGGTAAAGCGGTTATCGTTATATGGCAGATATGATACTGTATAACGTTTAGTCTGTAAATTTTGTTCGGTTCGGACGGGGATTCGGGATGTGCCGGAAGGGGTGTGCTTCTTGGTGCTGTTCCGTTGCGGATGTTGCGGCAATAAGAAATGCCGTCTGAAGGTTCAGACGGCATTGGGGAAAACGGTTTGAATCAACCTTTGCGTGCAGGCAGTTTTTCTTTGATGCGTGCAGCTTTGCCGGTCAGGCCGCGCAGGTAGTACAGTTTGGCACGGCGTACGTCGCCACGGCGTTTGACTTCGATTTTCTCAACGGTCGGAGAGTACAGTTGGAAAGTACGTTCAACACCTTCGCCGCTGGAAATTTTACGGACGATAAAGTTGCTGTTCAGACCACGGTTGCGGCGTGCAATGACAACGCCTTCGTAGGCTTGCAGACGGCTGCGGGTACCCTCCACGACGCGTACGGATACGACTACGGTGTCGCCCGGTGCGAATTCGGGGATTTCTTTGTTCAGGCGGGCAATTTCTTCTTGCTCGAGCTGTTGAATCAGGTTCATTGTTTTTTTCCTAAATTATGATTGGATTTCCCGTTGCTCTTGCCGGATAGTTTCCAAGAGGCGGGATTCCTTTGGGATTAAATCGCGCTTTTCCAATAAGTCGGGTCTGCGCTCCAGGGTGCGGCGAAGCGATTGTTCCAACCGCCATTCCGCAATCAAGTTATGATTGCCCGAACGGAGTATTTCCGGGACAGCCATACCTTGAAATTCTAAGGGTTTGGTGTAGTGGGGGCAATCCAGGATACCGTTTGAGAACGAATCCTGTTCGGCAGACCGAATATCGCCCAATACACCGGGTACCAGCCTTAATACCGCATCCATCAGCATCATAGCGGGAAGCTCTCCGCCGGAAACGACAAAGTCCCCGATGCTGATTTCTTCATCGACACTGCTTTGCAGCAGTCTTTCGTCTATGCCCTCGTACCGTCCGCACAGCAAAATCAAGTGCGGGAGTTTTGCCAGTTCTGCCGCTTTCTGATGTGTCAGCGGTTTCCCTTGCGGGCTGAGGCAGATAACTTTTGCAGTGTGGGAGGATTGTGCCTTGGCATATTTTATCGCCGCATCAAGCGGCGGAGCCGCCATAATCATTCCCGGCCCGCCGCCGAACGGGCGGTCGTCGATATAGCCCAGCCTGTTGTCGGCAAACGCTCGGGGATTAACCGATTGAAACTGCCAAATTCCCTGTTTGTTTGCACGCCCCGTTACACCGTAATGGATTATGCTGTCGAACATTTCGGGGAAAATGGTAATCGCCTGGATAAGCATCAGTAGTCCAAACCCCAATCGGCAATAATGGTTTTACTGCCGGCATCGACGGTTTCGACGTATTGGGATACGAACGGAATCAGGATTTGCCCGTATTTTCCATTAACCACTAATACGTCGTTTGCACCTGTTTCCATCAGGTTGCTGACTTTACCCAAGATGGTATTGTCTTTATTGGTAACAGTCATGCCCACCAAGTCGGCCCAGTAGTATTCTCCTTCTTCCGTCGGTGCGAATGCTTCACGGGGGATTTCGATGGTGTAACCGCGCAATGAGAATGCCAAGTCGCGGTCGTCTATGCCTTCGAATTTGACTTGGAGCTCACCGTTGACAACTTTTCCAGCTTCAAGGGTAACGCTGACGGTTTTGCCGTCTTTGACCAATTGCCACTCGGGGTAATCCAAAAGGCTGTCGGAATATTCGGTGTTGGCGGCAATTTTCAACCAGCCCTTTATGCCGAATACGCCTTTGATGTAGCCCATGGCTACCCGGTTTTGAGTGTCTGTCATGGCGGCAAACGCGGATTAGGCGGCTTTTTGTTCTTTAATCAGTTTTGCAACGGAGTCGCTGACTTGCGCGCCTTGTGCAATCCAGTGGTTCAGGCGGTCTGCATTGAGGCGGACGCGCTCTTGTTTTTCGTTGGCTACGGGGTTGTAGAAGCCTACGCGTTCAATGAAGCGACCGTCGCGGCGGTTGCGTGAGTCAGTAACGATGACGTTGTAGAAAGGGCGGTGTTTTGAGCCGCCGCGTGCCAAACGGATAACTATCATCTTTAGGTCCTTTTGAGAAAATCGGATATATGGAAACTGCCAATTTTAGGTTATTTTGTGGTCGGTGCGCAAGTTTTTATTTGTTTTTCCTGTTGTTTTGTCTGCCGCAAGGTTCAGATATGCGCGGTACAGATTTTTTTCGGTGTCCGATTCTTTGAGAGTAAATCCTGATTTTTCAGCAAGTTTAACCATGGGCGTGTTGGCTTTGAGGATGTCGGCACTCATAGTCCGGTAGCCTTGTTGTGTTGCGGTATGGATGGCGAGGTTCATCATTTGCTGTGCTAGCCCGCTGCCGCGCATATTTTCTGCCAATGTGATGCCGAACTCGCATTCGTTGCGGTTCAAGCGGCTGTGGCGGACGACGGCGACGATGTTGTCGTTATTATCTCTTGCTGTCCATGCGGCTTCGCAGTAGTAGTCCGGGTTGCATAAGCGTGCCAATGTACCTTCAGGAAGTTCGTTGGTGTGGGTCATGAAGCGTGTGTACCGTGCTTCGGGACTGAGTTTTCGGATGAATTTTTGTTTAGCCTCGGCATCTTCGGGCAGCAGCGGGCTTACTGTAACGGTCATGTTGTTTTTTAGAGACAGTATTTTTGGGTGTGCCTCAGGGTAGGGTGGGAGCACGTTGGGTGTTTTTTTATCGGTTGCGGTTTTGCTGCCGAGCAGTTCGGCGGCAGCTTCGCTTGTGTGTCGGAGGAACTCTGAGGCTGCCGGGTTTTTGTGTTTCAGGTATTGGGCGGCACTTTGCATTTTTGCGGCGGCGTGTTCGAGGGTTTGTACGGTCTTGCTTGTTGTTTTGCGTCCGGGTGCATTGTGTGTTTCGGGTGCTTTTAGGTCAAAGTCGGTATTGTATTGCCCGCCGTTTAGGTTGAGGGTGATTTTGCCGATGTGCAGGTTGTGGTCGGAAAGGATAGTCAGTGTGTGAAGGAACTGGTTAAGAGTTTGCGAGTCTTCCAGTTCGGCAAACTGGGCGATATGGAGGCTGTCTTGTGTGGTAAACGGGGGAAGGGCGGCCGTGGTTTGCCCTGCGTACCGTACGGTCAGAATATTGCCGTAAATGGGATGGCTGTCGAGTTGGAATTGTACGGCGTTATGGGTGGTGTGCCGGTAGGGGGGGAGGTGCAGGGTTTCGGCGAGCAGGGAGGGATTTGCCGCTGCAAGGGCTTTCTTGATATTTTGGGGTTGCGGGGTTTTCAGACGGCATGGTTTCAGCGGTGCGGTGCAAAGCTGCAGCTGCTTTAGTTCGGCGGCGGTATTGTGAAAGGCGAGTGTGCGGATTGCCTGTGTGGGCGAGTCGAAGTGGTTTATGCCGTCTGATACGGGGCTGCTGATGAGTAGGGGTTTGGCGGTTTGTTCTGATAGGCGGATAAGCGCGCGTGCTGTGTTTTTATAGTCTTTGTGTCCGGAAGGGGTGAGTATTGTCAATACGGCTTGCGTATCGGGGTGTGAAAGTTGGCGGGATACGATGTTGTGGCAGAGCGAGGGCGTGGGCGTGCAGGTTATGTATCCGTTGCTGACTTGACGGGATGTTGTCGGGAAGTGGAGCGAGAGGTTTGCCGGTGTGTGTGCGTGCAGCCATTCGGCAGGCGTGTCGGACAGGATGTCGAGTCGTGACAGCTGTGGAAGATTAGATAGTTGGGCGCGTAGTGCGGCTTCGAGGTCGTCGGTGTTGAAGCTGATGAGGAAGTTGCAACGGCGGGCGAGGCTGTACAGTACGGCATGGTCGGTTTCGGTCGTGCGATAGGTGATGTGGAGAATGAGTGGTGTGTGGCGGGTAAATTGGCGGATGGCGCTGAACAGTTTGCGCTGGTCTTCTTCCGGGTTGTGGTGTAGGACGGCGGTTTTGGTGTGCAGGCTGTGGCCGAAGCGGTTGAGCCAGTCGGAGGAAGTGATGGGGCTGATGCCGTAGTTCAGGCTGATGTGGCGGGATATGCCTTGATGGAGTTTTTTGAGGACGGTATCGATTTGGCGGCTGACGGCGGCATCTCCGGTCAGTATGGCGGTATAGCCTGCGGCGTATTCGTCATGGGTGCTGATGTTGAGTCCGAGCGAAGGAATCTGAATGCCTGCCGTGGTGCAGGCGGTAATGTTGAGGCGGTCTCCGTGGTGTTTGCGTATGGCGTTTTCGGCTGTGTTTAGCTCGGAGGAGGAGAGGCTGTTCCAGTCTTGTATGAGGATAATGTGTTGGAGTTGTTTTTTTTGGCAGGCCTTGAATAGGGTGTCGTAGCTGTCGGGCGGGGTAACGGCAATGATAAGGTCTGCGCCGCCGGGGATTTTGTTGAGGTTGGGGTAGGCGGGCAGTCCTGCTATGGTGTGGTGGCGCGGGTTTACAGGGGTGATTTTCCCTTGGAAAGGTGTGCCCAGCAGGTTGCTGAGTATGCGTTCGCCAAGGCTGTACGGTTGTTCGCTCGCGCCTATCAGGATAATGTGGTTGGGCATGAAGAAGTAGCCGGGATCGGTTTGTGTCGGCATGATATATTCCTTTGCGGACGGTATGTGCGTAATTGTTGGAGATGCACTCACTGTATGTTTGTTTTGGGGTAACTGTTTGTGCAATGCCGTCTGAAGCGGGTTCAGACGGCATTATGGTCAGTTCGCACTTTTTTCTGTTTTGGAACCGGTTTTTTTCTTGGGTAGGATGAAGCGCATCCGCAGCCCGTTTGGTTTGATGTTTTCGGCGATGATTTTTCCGCAGTGCTGTCCAATAATATGTTGGGTCAATGCAAGTCCCAGTCCTGTTCCGGGTTTGTTGGCACTGGAGTCGGCCCGGTAGAAGGCGGTAAATATGTGGGGAAGCTGCATTTCGTCCACACCCGGTCCGTTGTCGGTAACGTCGATAATCCAGTGTTTGTGGTCTTGTCCGATGTTGATCAGGATGGTACTACCTTCCGGGCTGTAATTGACAGCGTTGCGGATAACGTTGTCGAAGGCGCGGTACAGGTAACTTTCATTGGCATATAGGGTGGCGTTTTCGGGAATTTTCCCGTCGGCAGACAGGGTAACCGTTTGTCCGTTTTTCTGGGCGATGCTTTGATTGTCTTCTACAAGGTTGCTTAGGAAGGGTAGGAGTTTCAGTTTTTCTTTTTCCAAAGCCATATTGGAGGTTTCGAGCCGGGACAAGGTTAAGAGTTCGCCGACCAGCGTATCCATGCGGGTCAGCTCGCCTTCGAGTCGTTTCAGGTATTGTTCCTGTTTTTGGGGTTGTGCCTGAATTAATCCGACAATTGCCTGCATGCGTGCAAGGGGAGAACGCATTTCATGGGAGACGTGATGGAGCAGGTGACGTTCTTTGGCGACAAGTTTTTCGAGTTTTTCCACCATTTTGTCGAATTGCAGTGCGAGATGGGACAATTCGTCGTCACGGTCGTCTACTTGTTGCGAAATCCGGGTTTCAAGTTCTCCGTTTGCTACCCTGTCCATACCGTTGCCAAGAATCCTGATGGGTTTGGCGATATTGCTAGCCAGGATGTATGCCATCAGCAGGCCGACGATGATGATGAAGGAGAGGATGATGAATTCGTGCCAAATCGGGGCGAGCGGCAGTCCGGGAATGAATAAGGGGCTGGGCAGGCGTTGTGCCTGGCGGTTGTCCCAGCCTTTAATGAAGAACAGGTATTCTTCGCCGAAACGGTCGTATTCGATGCGGACAAGGTTGGAATGGGGGTTGTTGGCGGCAAACAGCCGGGCGCGTTCTATGGTGTAATTGTCGATATAGCGGTTTAAGATGTCTTTTTTCTCGTCGCCCTGTATGACGTAAACGGCGGATGAGACGGGGCTGTCTTTCCATTCGGTCAGGATTTCGCGTGCGCCGTTGTCGCCCCGTGTCTTGAATGCGGAAATAATGCTGCCCATCAATGTGGTTTCGATGGTGCGGCGTTGGTTGAACTGGTTTTCGGCAAGGGTGTTCTGCACCAGCCAAAAAGAAAAACTCGCCACAAAGATTGCGCAGACGATAACCGCGCAAAATGTGGCGAAAATGCGTTGGAACAGTTTCATTTGCCCGCTGCTTCAGTTTTTGACAAACAGGTAGCCCAAGCCGCGTACGGTTTGAATCAGCGAGGCATCGCCCAGCTTGTGCCGGATGCTGGAAATATGCACGTCGATGCTGCGGTCGAATTTTGCCAGCTTGCGGTCGAGTGCTTCGACGGACAGGGTTTCTTTGCTGACTACCTGCCCGGCGTGGCGCATCAGGACTTCGAGCAGGTTGAATTCGGTGCTGGTCAGTTCGAGCGGCGTGTCTTTGACGGATGCCTGGCGTTTGGCGGGGTACAGGACGACATCGCTGACGGAGATGCTGTTGGGTGCGTTGTTTTGTTCGCCGCTGTGTTGTGCGCGGCGGAGGATGGCATTGATGCGTGCCAAGAGTTCACGTGGTGTGCAGGGTTTGGGGACATAGTCGTCCGCACCCATTTCCAAGCCGATGATTCGGTCGATGTCGTCGCCTTTGGCGGTCAGCATGATGATGGGGACGGTGCTTTGGGCGCGTACGTTTTTCAAGACATCCAAGCCGTTCATTTTGGGCATCATGGAATCCAATACGACTACATCGTATTGCCCGCTCAGAATTTCCTGTACGCCTGCTTCGCCGTCGGGAACGCTGTGGACGTTCAGACCTTCGGCGCTCAGGTATTCGGTCAGCAGTTCGGTCAGCAGGGCATCGTCATCTACGAGTAATACGCGGCTCATGGTGTTTCCTTTTCGTAAGGGTATGCCCCGACCCTGTTTCGGGCGGGGCGTGAAAAGATTGTTTGACGGTTTATCTTAACACGGCTGCAATGTTTTTTGATAGCGTATTTCCCTACCGGTTTGCTGTTTTTTGCAATGTCTTGCATGGAGCTTTACATTTCGGGCGGTATCCGCATCCGCCGGCGCGGGTCATTTGCAGGGTTTTGCTTCCGGATGGCCGGGCGCGGCGGCGAAGGCTTTGCAGTCTTTGAGCAGTTCGGGCAACAGCGGCGCCCATACGGGCAGTTTGCGGATTTCGTCGGCGTATCGGGGCATCAGGTAGGGGTAATAGGACTGTGTCGCCCGCATCCATTGTTTTGCTTCTGCAACTTTGCCTTGCCGCATCAGGTAGAGGGCAATCCGGTAGGTGGCGGAGTAGGGGCGGTATTTTAGTGCTTTGAGGGTTGCTTCTTCCGCCCAAGTCTGGGTTTCGGGGTATTCCGGCAGGGCGAAGTTTACGAGGGAGAAGTCGGCATAAAAGGACAGCATCGGACTGTTTGCGGAAATATAGCGCAGTTCGTTGATTTTCCGGTTGAGGGTTTTGGCACTGTCGTCAGTGGCGGGGGAAAAGGAGTTAACCAGCCGGGTGTATGTCCAGTCCAAGTGCAGCAATCCTGCGAATATGGCGGCGGAGGCGGTCAGTATGCCAAGATTGGCGGCTTTTTTGAAGGCGATGCCGTCTGAAGCCTCTGCGGGGGACAGAAAGAGCATCAGTCCGAAGGGGATGAGGAAATAGACATACCACAAAGGATATTCGAGCATACTGTGGCACATACTGACAGCAAGCGTGCAGATCAGGAAAAGCGATGCGGGGGTCAGGGGGCGTTTCAGCAGCCCGGCAATGCCGGTCAGCAGGGTTGCGGCAACCAGAAGCGTGCCGCTGATTCCCATTTCTGCAAGGAGTTGGAGGACGATGTTGTGGGAATGGGTGAACAAGTTGCTGAGGAAGTTGTCGTGTATGGTGTGCTGTTCGGCATTGATGAGGAAGGTTTGTTGGGCAAAACTGTTCCAACCGTGCCCGAATATCGGGGCGGATTGGAAGGCGGCGACGGCTTTGCGCCATTCGATTTGGCGCGGCAAGTCTGTGAAACCGCCGTTGGTGACGCGTTCGACGGCAGTTTCATAGCGGATGCCGGTAAAGGTTTCCAGAATGGTGTTCATGGAAAATTGGAACAGCGCGGTAAGGAATACGGCTGCGGCTATGCCGAGCATCGTCCGCCTGTTGGATTTGTCCGAACGGAAATACCAGAAGGGAAGGATGAGGGCGATGGCGGCTATGTAGGTCAAGATGGTGCGCGAATTGACCAAACCTAAAACGGCGGTCTGCATAATCAGGCAGATTGCGCCGAGGGCGGCGGGGATTTTTCGTTGTCCGTTGAGGTAGGCGGCGGCGAGTATGCCCCACATGAGGTAGTGTCCGAGGTTGTTGCGCTGCCCGATGTGTCCGATTACGCCCTGCCCTCTGTAAACCATGATGTTTTGAAGCAGGGGGGTGTCTTCCCAGCCGGCAAACTGGATGACGACGATGCAGGATTGAAGCAGGGAGCCGATAAGCAGCGACCAGGCAAACAGGGTCACGATGCGTTCTTGTCCGTAGTGTGCGACCAAACTCTTGCAGGCCCACGCGCTGACGGCGAGCAAGATGAAAACCCAAGAGGCGATGTCGTTCATTCCGGGGTAAATCAGGTTCATCAGACGTGCCTGAAGATACCAAAACGCCGCCATGGCAAACAGGAAGAAGCTGATGGCGGGGATTTTGATATCAAACAGCTTTTTTCCTGCCGTGAGGAACAACAGGACAATCAGGCCGGCTGCGGCGGCGGCATCGTGGTAAAAGTCGGGCGACGGTTCCAGTCTGAGCGCGAAGGTAAAGGGGACGATGCCTATCCAAAGGAAGCAGGGCAGGATGTAAATCGGCAGTTTGGCGGCGGGGCGCGCGCCGGATACGGTCGTTTCAGCGGGCATTGTTTGTTTCCTTGTATTGTTTGACGAACGACAGGCAGGATATGAAGAAGATGATGCTGAATACTGCGGAAAGTGCGGCGCAAATCTGTTCTGCCGGATAGGCGTCGAACAGGCGCATAACGGCTTCGGCAAAATAAATCAGAACCAGCATAGAGCTGTATTGGTAGGTATAGATTTTCTTTTTCAAGATACCTGAAAGCGGCAGGCAGAGGGGGAGGGCTTTGAGCGCGAGCCACGAACCGCCCGGGCGCAACGGTGCAATCCACAGTTCCCAGGAAAGGGACAGGATTATCAGTGCAATCAGGCTGAAGGAGGCAAGGAGGTAAGCGGTTTGTCTGTTCACGGCAGTCTTTACGGTTTAAGGGCGGACAAGGGGGGAGCGGTATCCCAAATCTTGCAACATCGAAACGGTTTCATAAACGGGCAGCCCCATAATGCCGCTGAAGCTGCCTTCGATAGATTGGATAAAGATGCCGCCTATGCCTTGTACGGCGTAGGCGCCGGCTTTGTCCATCGGTTCGCCGCTTTGCACATAGGCGGAAATTTCTTCCGAACTCAGGGGTTTGAAAACGACGCGGTTGGTTTGGACGCGGCTTGTCGTTTTGCCGCGATAACGGATGCAGACGGCAGTCAGGACGGTATGCCGGGTTCCCGACAGCAGTTTTAAGAATTTGACTGCTTCGGCTTGGGAGCGGGGTTTGCCCAATATGATGCCGTCTGAAACAACGCAGGTATCCGCTGTAATCAAGGGAAAGTCAGGCATTGCGCCATTGGTTTCGCAAAAGAGGGTCAGGGCGGTTCGGTTTTTTTCTTCTGCCATCCTTTGAACGTAACGGGCAGGGTCTTCGTTCTGTCTGACCGTTTCGTCGATCTCGGCAGGCAGCTTGACGACCCGATAGCCCAACTGCGTCAGGATTTCCATTCTGCGTGGGCTGCCCGAACCTAAGTAAAGGGTGTTCACGGTGTGCTCCTTAATGTGCGACAGGGCTTCAGACGGCATAGTGTCAGGTTTTTGCAGGCGGCTGTATGTCGCCATCCTGTTCTGAACGTGGAGTGAAGAAGCGTCCAAACCAAATACCTGCTTCGTATAAGAGAATCAGCGGAATGGCGAGCAGGATCTGAGAAATAATGTCGGGCGGCGTGATGATGGCGGCAATGACAAACGCGCCGACAATCACATAGGGGCGGGCGTGTTTGAGCTGTCCGGTTGTTACCACACCTATTTTGGTCAGCAGGATAACGACAATGGGGACTTCAAACGTTGTGCCGAATGCGACAAACATCCCCAAGATGAAGGACAGGTATTTGTCGATGTCGGTCGCCATATTGACCCCGACAGGGGTAACGCCGGCAAGGAATTTGAAAATGACGGGAAAAACCAGAAAGTAGGCAAATGCCATGCCGATGAAAAACAGGCTGACGCTGGAGAGGACGAGCGGCGTAATCAGGCGTTTTTCGTTTTGGTAGAGTGCGGGTGCGACGAATGCCCAGATTTGGTAGAGCGTATGCGGCAGTGAAACCAAAAACGCCGCCATCAGGGTAACTTTGACGGGAACGAAAAACGGTGCGATGACATCGGTCGCAATCATGCTGGTGTCTTTGGGCAGGTTTGCCATCAGCGGGGCAGCCACAAAGGTATAGAGCTGCTGGGCAAACGGCATCATGCCGAAAAAGCAGACGAGAATGCCGACAACCATCCACATCAGGCGGCGGCGCAGCTCGATGAGATGCTCGACAAGCGGTTGGACGGTTTGTTCGTTTTGTGCTTCGGACACCGGATTTGCCTTCTCTATTGTTTACGGACGCGCAATTTCGGTTTGGCGCGGTGTTTCGGACGCAAATCGCGTTTGCGGCTTATTGCCTGTTTGCGCAGGGAAGTGGTGTGCGGAACAGGCGTTTCGATGGCGGTATCGACATAGCTGACTTCTACGGTCTGTGCGGCAGGCGAAGAAGGTGCGGTCAGGTATTCGCGCCATGCGCGGTCTTTGTCGGTTTCCGCGGGTTCGGCTGTACTGCCGGTTTGCCTGTCGTCCCCAAGGGTTTCGGCGGAAGCGTAGGAACGTTCAGACGGCATAACGTCGGAAATGCCGTCTGATAGGGTGTTTGCCGCATCGGGAAGCGGATTGCCGTTTTCATCGACACCGAAATCGGCAGGCGTGCGCTGTTCGGGCAGTTTGTCCCAAGGTTTCAGACCGTCGGAAATGTCGTGCAGGCTGTTCTGCATATCCGTATCTGTTTCTTTGAGGCTGTCTCGAACCTGAGCGGCGGCAGCTTCGAATTCCTGCTTTGCCTTCCTCAGTTCTTCCAGTTCGATTTGAGTGTCAAATTCCTGTTTGACGCTTCCGACAAAGCGTTGCAGCCTGCCGATGAGCCGTCCGGCGGTGCGGGCGGCCTCGGGCAGGCGTTCGGGGCCGAGGACAATCAGGGCGATAATGCCGACCAAAATCAGCTCGCCCAAACCGAAATCAAACATAAGTTATGCTTTGTCTTCGTCTTTTTTGTGTTCGATTACATCGTCTTTTCCAGCATCTTTGCCGTCTGTGCCTTCGTTCAGCCCCTGTTTGAAGTCATGAACCGCGCCGCCGAGGTCTTTGCCGACGTTGCGCAGTTTTTTGGTGCCGAATATCAAAACGACGATAATCAGTACGATAATCCAGTGCGTAAGAGAAAAACTGCCCATGATGTATCCTTAAGTAAGTATTAGGGGTTGATTGTGAAATAACGGTTTATACGGGTGTGCCCATGATGTGTATATGCAGGTGGAAGACCTCTTGTCCGCCACCTTTGCCGGTATTGATAAGGGTTTTGAAGCCGTCTGCCAGTCCTGCCGCTTTGGCGATTTCGGGAACTTTCAGCATCATTTTTCCCAAAAGGGGCTGATGTTTGGGAGCGGCGTGTGCCAACGAATCGAAATGGACTTTGGGAATCAGCAGCAGATGAACCGGAGCGGTGGGGTTGATGTCTTTGAAACAAATCATCTCCCCGTCTTCATAGACGGTTTGCGCCGGAATGTCTTTGGCGGCGATTTTGCAGAAAATACAGTTGTCCATAACAGCTCCGATGCCGTCTGAAAAGCGGTCAGACGGATTGAATGTGGGAAAGTGCGGATTGTAATATAAATTCAAGATTCTGTGCGAGCGGCTTTTTCGGCCAAGCCCGACAAACCTTGACGGCGCGCAAGTTCGTCCAGTACGTCTTCCGCCTTCAGGTCGTGGTGTGTCAGAAGAACCATGGTGTGAAACCATAAGTCAGCAACTTCGTAAACCAGGTGGGACGGGTCTTTGTCTTTGGATGCCATCAACACTTCGCCCGCCTCTTCAATCACTTTTTTTAGGATTTTGTCTTCGCCCTTATGCAGGAGCTGTGCGACGTAAGATTCGGACGGATCGGCAGATTTTCGCTGGGTGATGGTTTGTTGGATGGCGGATAGTACGGAATCTCCCATGATTTTCCTTCTGTTTGTTTCTGTTTGTTCGGAATGATAGGCTAAACGGCTGCTCTCGGGCAATACGCCTGTTACGTTTCGTTGAAAAATGCCGTCTGAGCGTTTCAGACGGCATTTGTGCTGTTGCAAATATAATTTGCTTACAGGTTTGGATTCACAATAATTTTAACGGCGGATTCGTTGTTGTGGATCAGACGCTCGAAGCCTTCGGAAACCAGTTCGTCCAGCTTGATGCGCTGGGTGATGAAGGGTTCGAGGTTGATTTTGCCTTCTTCGACCAGTTTGATGGTTTCGGCGTGGTCGTTGCAGTAGGCAATCGTGCCGCGCACATCCAGTTCTTTCATCACGACGCTGTGGACGTTGACGGTGGCGGGGTGGCTCCAGATGGATACGATAACCAAGTTGGCGGCGGGTTTGCAGGCTTCGACCAAAGTATCCAACACTTTGTTCACGCTGGTACATTCGAATGCCACGTCCACGCCTTCGCCGTTGGTCAGTTTTTTCACTTCTTCGACGACATCGACTTCGGACGGGTCGAGGATGTAGTCGGCAACGCCGGATTCGCGGGCTTTGTCTTTGCGCGCTTTGCTCAATTCGGTGATGATGACTTTGATGCCTTTGGCTTTCAACACGGCGGCCAACAGCAAACCAATCGGACCTGCGCCGCCGACCAATGCGACATCGCCTTCTTTCGCGCCGCTGCGTACATAAGCGTGGTGGCCGACGGACAGAGGCTCGATCAAAGCGGCTTGATCCAACGGGATTTTGTCGGAAATCGGATGCACCCAACGGCGTTTGACGGCGATTTTTTCGGACAGGCCGCCGCCGCAGCCGCCCAAGCCGATGAAGTTCATGTCTTTGGAGAGGTGGTAGTTGCTGCCGGGGCCGGTCGGTACGTTATCGTGTACGATGTAAGGCTCGACAACAACGTGTTGACCGACTTTGATGTCGTCTACGCCTTCGCCGACGGCATAGACCACGCCGGAGAACTCGTGTCCCATCGTGACGGGTGCGGACTCGCCGGAAATCGGGTGCGGATGACCGCAGGGCGGGATGAAAATCGGGCCTTCCATAAATTCGTGCAGGTCGGTGCCGCAGATGCCGCACCAAGCGACATTGATGCCGACGGTGCCGGGGGCGACGGCCGGTTCGGGGATGTCTTCGATGCGGATGTCGCCTTTATCGTAAAAACGTGCTGCTTTCATTGTAACGCTCCTTGTTTTCAAGTAGGAATGCCGTCTGAAAAATGTCGGACGGCGGTTGAAATGGGAATGGCGTGAAGAAGCCTGACCGTTTCCGGTTGAATCTGTTTAGATGTTATTTTACTACAAGAGACGTGTTTAAGCACGCGGAAGGCTTTCTGTTTGCGTCAGGTCAAATAATGATGCCGTCTGAAAACCGAATCGGCTTCAGACGGCATTTATATCGTAACGGTCGGATTGGGTAGGTTGGCGCACCTGTCCGGTTTTCGGTTTGGCAAACCGTTTTTTTGTCGGGTTCAGTGTTTTCTGATAGGCGGTTGCGGCATCGGATTTGCCCAGCCCTGCCAGCACGCGGATATGCTCGGCAGCAGATTGTGCCAGAGGTTCAAGGGTGTAACCGCCTTCGAGTACGGATACGATTTTGCCGGAGCAGCTGGATGCCGTCTGAATGATTTTGTGTGTCAGCCAGGCAAAATCCGCCTCGTGCAGGTTGAGCCTGCCCGATTCGTCCAGACGGTGTGCGTCGAATCCTGCCGACAGCAGCACCAGTTCGGGTTCGAATGCGGCAAGCCGGGGCAGCCACTGCCTGCGGATGGCTTCGCGGAATGTGCGACTGCCCGTTCCCGGCGGCAAGGGCAGGTGCACCATATTGCCGCCGTCGGGCATATTGTTGTTTTCGGGGAAGGGGAAAAGGTCGGTTTCAAACAGGTTGAAAAACAGGATGCGCGGATCGTCTTTGAATATTTCTGCCGTACCGTCGCCGTAGTGGACATCGAAATCGATGACGGCAATGCGTTTCAGGCGGTATTCGGCAATGGCATGCATGACGCCGGCGGCAACGTTGTTCAGCAGGCAGAATCCGCCGGCTTTGCCGCTTTTCGCGTGATGCCCCGGCGGGCGGGCGGCGCAAAAGGCATGCCATGCTTTGCGTTTCATGACCATATCGACTGCCTGAACTGCCGAACCGGCGGAAAAACGGGAGGCGGACAGGGAGTTTTTGCTGATAACGGTGTCGTCGTCCAAACGACAAATCTTGCCGTCTTCGGGTAGGCAAGATTCCAAACGGTTCAGATATTTGCTCGAGTGGACAAGTGCAAGGCGCGTATCGCTGATTTCTTCCGCCTCTACGGTTTGGAGGTGCTGCCAAATACCGGCGCGGCGCAATGCCTGCTCGATGCAGAGGATGCGGTCGGGCGAATCGGGATGGTTTGCTCCGGGTTCGTGTCCGGTGCAGGCGGGGTGGAAAAGCCAGGCGGTCTGGGCGTTTTTGCCCAAAAAAAGGTGCAGCAGGGCGTAGAGTTTCAGGAACAGGCGGGTCAGCGGCATGGGTTCGGGAAAGGGGTTGCAGACGGCATACGGTTGGGTATGGGCAGCAAACCCGATATATTATTTACGGTCTTATGCTATTATATACCCTGCTCGATTTTCAATCATATTTAGAAAGAACGGATAAATTATGAATCAAGCTGTTGCACAATTTGCTCCTTTGGTGTTGATTATGGTGGTGTTCTACTTCCTGATCATGCGCCCCCAACAAAAGAAATTCAAAGCGCATCAGGCAATGCTTGCCGCCTTGAAAGCCGGTGATAAAGTGGTCTTGGCGGCAGGTTTCAAGGGTAAGGTAACCAGAGTCGGCGAACAGTTTTTTACCGTGGATATCGGACAGGGTACAAAAATCGAGGTCGAAGTGGAACGCAATGCGATTGCCTCAAAAGTCGATTGATTTGTGCCGACAAGCCGCATCGGGAAAGCCCGTATGCGGCACTTTGTTTTGAATTCCAACCGAAGGCTTGACCATGTTCCGACACGCAGGGCGGCATATTCAGGATGCCGCCCTCCGGTCTCGTCTGACTGGGAAGGGGTTTTGCCTCTTCTGAAATAGCCCGATTCCGACACCACCGAAAGGGTGGGGTTTCAACCATTAAGGAACAATGATGAACCGTTATCCTTTATGGAAATATCTGCTGATTGTGTTCACGATTGCGGTTGCCGCAGTGTATTCGCTGCCCAACCTATTCGGCGAAACGCCCGCCGTGCAGGTATCGACCAACCGACAAGCCATCATCATCAACGAACAGACTCAATCCAAAGTGGATGCCGCACTGCAAAACGCGGGTATTCAGACCGACGGGATGTTTGTTGTGGACAATTCACTGAAAGTGCGTTTTAAAGACACCGAAACGCAGCTTAAAGCGCGCGACATCATCGAAAATACTTTGGGCGAAGGGTATATTACCGCGCTCAACCTGTTGGCGGACAGCCCCGAATGGATGGCGAAAATCAAAGCCAATCCGATGTTCTTGGGTCTGGACTTGCGCGGCGGTGTGCATTTCACCATGCAGGTCGATATGAAAGCCGCCATGCAGAAAACATTTGAACGTTATTCCGGCGATATCCGCCGCGAATTGCGCCGCGAAAAAATCCGCAGCGGCACGGTGCGTCAGACTGAAAACAGTCTGACTGTTCCTTTGCAGGATGCCGGTGATGTGCAAAAGGCGCTGCCTCAGTTACGCAAGCTGTTTCCTGAGGCAACGTTAAATTCGGAAGGCAGCAATATTGTATTGACGCTTTCGGAAGGGGCGGTGAATAAAGTACGATCAGATGCGGTGAAGCAAAACATCACTACACTGCATAACCGTGTAAACGAATTGGGTGTGGCAGAGCCGATTATCCAACAGTCAGGTTTGGACCGTATTGTCGTACAGCTTCCCGGCGTGCAAGATACTGCCAAGGCAAAAGACATTATCGGCCGTACTGCGACTTTGGAAGTGCGCATGGTGGAGGATGATCCTGTTAAGTTGCGCGAGGCATCGGAAGGCAACGTGCCGAGCGGTTACGAGCTGCTTTCGAGCGGCGGGGAGCATCCCGAAACCCTGCTGATCAGCAAACAGGTCGAGCTGACGGGCGACAACATCAACGACGCGCAACCAAGTTTCGACCAAATGGGCGCACCTGCCGTCAGTCTGAGCCTGGACAGCGCGGGCGGCAGCATTTTCGGCGAACTGACTGCCGCAAATGTCGGCAAACGCATGGCGATGGTTTTGATTGACCAAGGAAAATCCGAGGTTGTAACCGCGCCGGTTATCCGTACTGCCATTACCGGCGGACGCGTGGAAATTTCCGGAAGCATGACGACAGCCGAAGCCAACGATACGTCTTTGCTGTTGCGTGCCGGTTCTCTTGCCGCACCGATGCAGATTGTCGAAGAACGTACCATCGGTCCGTCTTTGGGTAAGGAGAACATCGAAAAAGGCTTCCATTCGACTTTATGGGGTTTTGCCATCGTTGCTGCATTCATGGTGGTTTACTATCGTCTGATGGGTTTCTTTTCTACCATTGCATTGAGCACCAACATACTGTTCCTAATCGGTATTTTGTCTGCCATGCAGGCAACGTTAACCCTGCCGGGTATTGCTGCGTTGGCATTGACATTGGGTATGGCGATTGACTCCAACGTCTTGATTAACGAACGTATCCGCGAAGAATTGCGTGCCGGTGTGCCGCCGCAGCAGGCAATTAATCTCGGTTTCCAACACGCATGGGCGACCATTGTCGATTCGAACCTGACTTCGCTGATTGCCGGTATCGCGCTTTTGGTATTCGGTTCCGGTCCGGTACGCGGTTTTGCCGTCGTACACTGCTTGGGTATTCTGACTTCGATGTATTCGTCCGTCGTCGTATTCCGTGCGTTGGTCAACCTGTGGTACGGCCGCCGTCGCAAATTGCAAAATATTTCCATCGGTTCGGTATGGAAGCCGAAAGCCGAAATGGCAGAAGGCAAGGAGTAAAACATGGAATTATTTAAAATCAAACGCGATATTCCGTTTATGAGCTACGGCAAACTGACGACTTTTATTTCGTTGGTTACCTTTGTTGCCGCCGTATTCTTTTTGGTGACCAAAGGCCTGAATTTCTCTGTCGAATTTACCGGTGGTACGGTAATGGAAGTCCAATATCAGCAGGGTGCGGATGTCAATAAGATGCGCGAACGCCTCGATACGCTGAAAATGGGTGATGTACAGGTTCAGGCATTGGGTACGAACAAACACATCATGATTCGCCTGCCGAACAAAGAAGGCGTTACTTCCGCACAGTTGTCCAACCGTGTGATGGATTTGCTGAAAAAAGACAGTCCCGACGTTACTTTGCGCCAAGTCGAATTTATCGGCCCGCAAGTCGGTGAGGAATTGGTAAGTAATGGATTGATGGCTTTAGGTTTTGTCGTTATCGGCATCATTATTTACCTGTCGATGCGTTTCGAATGGCGTTTTGCCGTATCTGCCATTATCGCCAATATGCACGACATCGTGATTATTCTCGGCTGCTTTGCCTTCTTCCAATGGGAATTTTCGCTGACCGTCTTGGCGGGCATTCTTGCCGTATTGGGCTATTCTGTGAACGAATCCGTCGTCGTCTTCGACCGTATCCGTGAAAACTTCCGCAAGCCGGCGATGCGCGGACATACCGTGCCGGAAGTTATCGACAACGCGATTACCGCAACGATGAGCCGCACCATCATTACCCACGGTTCGACCGAGGCGATGGTCGTATCCATGCTGGTGTTCGGCGGTGCGGCCTTGCACGGCTTTTCTATGGCGTTGACCATTGGCATCGTGTTCGGCATTTATTCTTCCGTATTGGTTGCCAGCCCGCTCTTGCTGATGTTTGGCTTGAGCCGCGACAATATCGCCAAGGAAGCGAAACAGAAGGAAGAAATTGTGGTCTGATGTCAAATGCCGTCTGAAACCGGAAGATGTCTCCGTTTTCAGACGGCATTTCGCCGACATCGTAAAATAGCGTGCAGAACAGCAAAAATTGTGTGATAATGCGCCGTTCCTGTTTCAGGAATAGGGAGTTTGCCGTTGTCTTCAGGCTTGGCAAACTTGTCTGAATCCCTATGGGGATTCTTATATTTTTGGAGTTTTCATTATGGCACTGACCGTAGAACAAAAAGCACAAATCGTTAAAGATTTCCAACGTAAAGAAGGCGACACCGGCTCTTCTGAAGTACAAGTCGCCCTGTTGACTTTCCGCATCAACGACCTGACCCCCCACTTCAAAGCCAACCCCAAAGACCACCACAGCCGTCGCGGCCTGTTGAAAATGGTCAGCCAACGCCGCCGCCTGTTGGCCTACCTGCGCCGTACCCAGCCCGATACGTATCGTGCGTTGATTACCCGCTTGGGTCTGCGTAAATAATTGCGCTTTCCGACACCGCCCAGAAAAATGGGCGGTGTTTTCTTTTCTGTTGCTTTCCGACAAGTTCAAATCCATATTTATTGCCCGAAAACCGCATAAACTAATATAATACAAAGTTCTTTGGAATCCTGTTCCATTTCATGCTGCCCGTGCGCTTCACAAGAGTTTCAGACGGCATCAGACGTTGCGACTCCCGCCAGCAATCAAACAGCTTTTTATCACCCATTCGAAAATCCGTTTTGCCGGTACTCGTCTTTTTATTGGAGTATTGCCATTATGACCGCAACCACTGCGTCTTCAGCCAAACCTTATCTGCAAATCCAAGGCTTGGTGAAAAAGTTTGGTGACAATTACGCTGTCGATAACATCGACTTGGACATTTATCAACACGAAATCTTTGCCCTTTTGGGCAGCTCCGGCAGCGGTAAATCCACGCTGCTGCGTATGCTGGCGGGTATGGAAAGCCCCAATCAGGGCAAAATCATCCTTGACGGTCAGGATATTACTAAGCTTGCACCCTACGAACGTCCCATCAATATGATGTTCCAAAGTTACGCGCTTTTTCCGCATATGACCGTAGAACAAAACATTGCCTTCGGTCTGAAACAGGACAAAATGCCTAAGGACGAAATCGCCGCGCGCGTGGAAGAAATGCTCCGCCTGGTTCAGATGACCAAGTATGCCAAGCGCAAGCCTCATCAATTGTCCGGTGGTCAGCAGCAGCGCATCGCTTTGGCACGCAGTCTGGCAAAACGTCCGAAAATTCTGCTGTTGGACGAACCCCTCGGCGCGTTGGACAAAAAATTGCGCCAACAAACCCAGCTTGAGTTGGTCAATACGCTGGAACAAGTCGGCGTAACCTGTATTATGGTTACGCACGACCAAGAAGAAGCCATGACGATGGCGACCCGCATCGCCATTATGTCCGACGGTCAGTTGCAGCAGGTCGGTACACCCAGCGATGTGTATGACTATCCCAACAGCCGCTTTACTGCCGAGTTTATCGGCGAGACCAATATTTTTGACGGTGTCGTGATTGAAGATCATGCCGACTATGCCGTCATCGAATGCAAAGGTTTAGAAAACCACGTCCGTATCGATCATGGTTTGGGCGGCCCGAGCGAGCAGGATCTTTGGGTTAGTATTCGACCAGAGGATATTGATTTATATAAAGAAAAACCTGATCATTTGGGCGATTATAACTGGGCGAAAGGCACGGTAAAAGAAATTGCCTATTTGGGCAGCTTCGCCATTTACCACATCAAACTCGCCAACGGGCGCGTCGTCAAAAGCCAAGTCCCTGCCCCTTACTGGTATGTGCGTAACATCACGCCGCCGACTTGGGAAGAAACCGTGTATATCAGCTGGCCGGAAAACCAACCGACTCCGTTGTTCCGTTGATTTAAGGGGAGTGAGATGAACCTTAAAAAACTGAAAAACAAACTGTTCCGCCGCCCGGGGCAGCGTGCGGTGATTGCCGTGCCGTATATTTGGCTTTTGGTGCTGTTTCTGATTCCGTTCGCCATCGTGCTGAAAATTAGCTTTGCCGAACAAGAAATCGCCATCCCGCCGTTTACTCCTTTAACGACGATAGATGAGGATTTGGGTCGCCTGAACATCGCCGTCAGCTATCAAAACTATGCCGATATTTTCCAAAATTTCTGGAATACCCTGAATCCCTTCGGCGATAGTGAAAACAGCAATATCTATCTGATGACCTACTGGTCTTCAATCAAAACCGCATTGATGACGACAGTGATTTGCCTGTTGGTCGGTTACCCGACTGCCTATGCGATTTCCCGCGCCAATCCTTCTGTCCGTAATGGTTTGCTGCTTGCCATTATGCTGCCCTTTTGGACATCGTTCCTGCTGCGTGTTTATGCGTGGATGGGTTTGCTCGGGCATAACGGCATCATAAACAACTTATTGATTAAGATGGGTATTATCAGTGAGCCATTAGATTTGTTCTATAATGCGTTCTCATTGAACTTGGTGATGGTTTATGCCTATCTGCCGTTTATGATTCTGCCGCTTTACACGCAGCTGGTGAAACTGGACAGCCGCCTGCTCGAAGCAGCTTCCGATTTGGGTGCGGGACCGGTCAAGTCGTTCTTGACGATTACACTGCCTCTGTCTAAAACCGGCATTATTGCAGGTTCGATGCTGGTTTTCGTCCCCGCTGTCGGCGAGTTCGTCATTCCCGAGCTGGTCGGAGGTTCGGAAAACTTGATGATTGGTAAAGTCTTGTGGCAGGCATTCTTTGATCAAAACAACTGGCCGTTGGCTTCCGCCGTCGCCGTTGTGATGGTCGCGCTGCTGGTTGTGCCGATTGCGCTGTTCCAGCATTATGAAAACCGCGAATTGGAAGAAGGAGCCAAATAATGCAGAAATCCAAATTATCTTGGTTCTTGAAACTGATGTTGGCACTGTCGCTGGCGTTTCTGTATATCCCGCTGGTCGTTTTGGTTGTCTATTCGTTTAACGAATCCAAGCTCGTTACCGTTTGGGGCGGCTTTTCGACCAAGTGGTACGGCGCATTGCTGGAAAACGACACCATCTTGGAAGCTGCTTGGTTATCGCTGCGTATTGCCGTTGTGTCTTCGCTTGCCGCCGTCGTTTTGGGTACGCTGGCGGGCTATGCGATGGCGCGTATCAAACGTTTCCGCGGCAGTACCTTGTTCGCCGGTATGATTTCCGCACCTATGGTGATGCCCGACGTGATTACCGGTCTGTCTATGCTGCTGCTGATTATTCAGGTGCAGATGTTCCTGCAAGGTAGCGAATTGCTGCAATCGCTTTATTTTGATCGAGGCTTTTTCACTATTTTCTTAGGACATACCACGCTTTGCATGGCATACATTACCGTTGTCATCCGTTCGCGTTTGGTTGAGCTTGACCAATCGCTCGAAGAAGCTGCAATGGATTTGGGTGCGCGTCCGCTGAAAATCTTTTTTGTCATCACTTTGCCTTTGATTGCCCCTGCCATCGCTTCAGGCTTTCTGCTCGGCATTACCCTGTCTTTGGATGATTTGGTGATTACCTCATTCCTGTCCGGCCCTGGTTCTTCTACATTGCCGCAGGTGATTTTCTCCAAAATCAAGCTGGGTCTTGATCCTCAGATGAATGTCTTGGCGACCATCCTGATCGGCATCATCGGAACATTGGTCATCATCGTTAATTATTGGATGATGAGGCAGGCAACCAAGCGCGACCGCGAGGCGGCAGAAGCCTACCGCCAGGAAAAACTGGCTGCCGAGAAAGCGCATTGACCGACAGGGCAGGCTGACCGCATTATCAGGTCAGCCTGTTTTCTTAAAGTAATTTCCCGTTCAGACGGCATGGTACGGCAAACCATATCATGCCGTCTGAAAATATACCTGATAAAGTAAACATAATGATTCGTCCTGATTTTCAAGAATATCTGCCTTCTTATTATTTTAGTTCGGTTAATCCGTATATTGCCCATCCGAAACTCCAATGCCGTCTGAAAGCCGGAACCTGCATTATCGGCGGCGGTTTGAGCGGTTTGTGTACCGCATTACCGCTGGCGGAACATGGACATGAAGCCGTCGTTTTGGAAGCCGCGCGTATCGGCTTCGGCGCGTCCGGCAGGAGCGGCGGTCAGGTTATCAGCGATTACGCCTGCGGTATGGAGGAAATTGAAAAACAGGTTGGTTTGGAGCGGGCACAATGGTTTTGGCAGCAGTCTTTACAGGCGGTCGAACTGGTGGACGAACGCGTCCGCAAACATGCCATTGATTGCGATTGGCAGCGCGGTTATGCCACGGTTGCCGTCCGTTCGCAGCATTGGGAAGAGTTGCAGCAGTGGCATGAACACGCCCAACGGCATTACGGTGCGAGTCATTATCAACTTTGGGATAAAGCCGAGTTGAAACAGCAGCTTGACAGCGATATGTACCAAGGGGCGCAATTCGACCCCCTGTCCGGACACCTTCATCCGCTCAATTACACGTTGAGTGTTGCCGGTGCCGCTGCCGAAGCCGGCGCGCAGATTTTCGAGCAGTCCCCGATGACGCGCATCGAACCGCATCAAAACGGTTGGCTGGTTTACACGCCCGAAGGCAGCGTCGAATGCAAAAATCTGGTGTACGCCGTCAATACCTATGCCGGTTTGAATCCGATATTCAAGCCTTTGGAGCGTAAGGCGATTGCCGTCAGCACCTTTATTATTGCGACCGAACCCTTGGGCGCGCGCGCAAAAGGGCTTATCCGCAACAATATGGCAGTATGCGACAACCGCCATATTTTGGACTACTACCGCCTCAGCGCGGACGGCAGACTGCTTTTCGGCGGTAAGGATAACGAGTTTATCGACAATCCCGCGCGTATGACCGAGCTTGTCCGCCAAGATATGCTTAAAGTTTTTCCGCAGCTTGCAGATGTCAAAATCGAATATTCGTGGGGCGGGGAGTGCGATATTACCGCCAACCTTGTTCCACATTTTGGACGTTTGGCCGAAAATGTTTTTTATGCACAAGGTTATTCCGGCCATGGTATGGCAATAACGGGTATTGCCGGTTTGGCGATTGCCGAAGCAATTTTAGGGGATGAATGCCGTCTGAAGCCGTTTGAGCAGTTGCGCCAGCCGAATATTATCCTGCAACCGTTTTTGCGCAAACTCGGTTCTTTCCTCGGCTCGAAATATTATCAGTGGAAAGACAGCCGTTAAGCGTCGCAGGCAGTATAGTGGATTAACAAAAACCAGTACAGCGTTGCCTCGCCTTAGCTCAAAGAGAACGATTCTCTAAGGTGCTGAAGCACCAAGTTAATCGGTTCCGTACTATTTGTACTGTCTGCGGCTTCGTCGCCTTGTCCTGATTTTTGTTAATCCACTATATGTTTATCCATCGGCGGCAAACGTGAAAAATGCCGTCTGAAACCCGATTTTCAGGCTTCAGACGGCATAGCCGCCCTTATTCCACGCGTTCGCCGTGGATATTCAGATCCAAGCCCTCGCGTTCGACATCCTTGCCGACGCGCAGGCCGCCGCAGATTTTCCCCACAACCTTCAAAATCGCCCAACTCATCAGCCCGCTGTATGCCGCCATAACGAACCCGTCTTTTACCTGTATCCACAACTGCTGCCAAACTGCCGCATCCCCGCCGAAAATGCGGTTGTCGAAAAAGATGCCGGTCAATATTCCGCCCACCAGCCCGCCGAATCCGTGTATGCCGAAAGCGTCCAAAGAATCATCGTAACGCAATTTGTGTTTGACGACGGTGACGGACACAAAGCACGCGGCGGCAGTCAATATACCGATGGCGGCCGCGCCCGACGGGCCGGTAAAGCCGGCGGCAGGGGTAATGCCGACCAGCCCGGAAACCGCGCCGGAAGCCAGCCCCAAAGCGGAAGGTTTGTGTCCCGCTATTTTTTCGCAGGCAAGCCAGCCTGCCGCGCCGAATACGGCCGACACCTGCGTTACCGCCATCGCCATACCCGCCGCCGCGTCTGCCGCAAGTGCCGAACCGGCGTTAAAGCCGAACCAGCCGAACCACAACATTGCCGCGCCGATCAGCGTCATCGCCATATTGTGCGGAGGCATCGCCTCGCGCCCGTAGCCTATGCGCCTGCCCAAAACCAAGGCGGCTACGAGTCCCGCGATACCGGCATTGATGTGCACCACCGTACCGCCGGCATAATCCAATACGCCGCCTTTGCTCATAAAGCCGCCGCCCCACACCCAATGCGCGCCCGGCACATAAACCAATAAAAACCATATGCCCGAAAACAGCATCATTGCCGAATATTTCATCCGTTCGGCAAACGCGCCAGTAATAATGGCGGTCGAAATAATGGCAAACGTCATCTGGAAAAACATAAATACCGGTTCGGGAACAGTCGGTGCATTAGGCGAGACGGTCAACATTTTTGCGGCAGCGTCTATCTGCATCCCGTTTAAAAATACGCGCCCCAAACCGCCGATAAAGGCATTTCCCGGCGTGAACGCCAAAGAATAGCCGACGGCGACCCAAAGAATGCCCACCAATGCCGCGATGGAAAAGCTGTGCATCATCGTCGAGAGCAGGTTTTTTTTCCGCACCATACCGCCGTAGAATAAAGCCAGTCCGGGAAGCGTCATCAACAATACCAAGGCAGCCGCAGTCATCACCCAGGCGGTATCGCCCGAATTGATGGCGGAATAAGGTTTCCACCAGTTTAATGGTTCTGCCGATAGGGATGCCGGCAGCAAAGATGCCGCCCATATGTGTTTTTTCATTTTGATTGAAGTTTCCTTAATGGTTGGATCCTGTCTTTCGGGAAGGCGGGGTCGGGGCTTGTCCGGGAGGCGCGGGGAATTGTGCCGATGTGCCGCCCTGTGTGAAACAAATCCCTTGTTTGAACGTGAAAATAGTGCATCCGATCCGTCGTATCCGTTGTCCGGCAGGAGGGTGCATCCTCAGGCGGCGCATATGGGGGCGGATGGATTGTCAACAATCTACCGTAGGAAAATATACAGAGGTTTGGAGGATAAGGCAAAATATTGTTGACAATATTTACGTTTAATAAAATTAATTTATTGATTAATATATTAAAAAATTTTAGTTATGAAATAAAAATAAAATTTATATAAGAATGGACGCGGTTTGCTGCAATCTCGAATCAAGTTCCCGCATCGGTTTTCAGTGCCGGTACGGATGCCTTAAAGCCGGCTTTGCAAAGGCTGCACATTCGGCGGGCAGATACGGACACTGCCGGCGGTTGCGCCGTTACCGCACCGGGATCGTGTGAATGAAAATGCCGTCTGAAACCCGATTTTCAGGCTTCAGACGGCATTTCGCATTAATGCGGGCGGCGCGTTTATTTTCCGCGCATCAGTTCAAAGAAATCATCATTGTTTTTAGAGGCTTTGATTTTTCCGATTAAAAATTCGGCAGCTTCGATTTCATCCATCGGGTGCAGGAATTTGCGCAGTAACCACATACGTTGCAGCTGGTCGTTCGGCACAAGCAGCTCTTCGCGGCGCGTGCCGGATTTGTTGATGTTGATGGCGGGGAAGAGGCGTTTTTCCGCCATACGGCGGTCAAGGTGCAATTCCATATTGCCGGTGCCTTTGAATTCTTCGTAAATCACATCGTCCATACGGCTACCGGTTTCAACCAATGCTGTGGCGATGATGGTCAGCGAACCGCCTTCTTCCACGTTGCGCGCCGCGCCGAAGAAACGTTTGGGGCGATGCAGTGCGTTGGCATCGACACCGCCGGTCAGGATTTTGCCCGAGGTAGGCACGACGGTGTTGTAGGCACGGGCAAGGCGAGTAATCGAATCCAGCAGGATGACCACATCTTTTTTGTGTTCTACCATACGCTTGGCTTTTTCAAGCACCATTTCGGCAACTTGGACGTGGCGTTGAGCCGGCTCGTCAAAGGTGGAGGAGACTACTTCGCCACGGACGGAGCGGCTCATTTCGGTAACTTCTTCGGGACGCTCGTCAATCAAGAGGACGATGAGCTCGACTTCAGGATAGTTTGCGGTAATGGCGTGGGCAATATTTTGCAGCATCACGGTTTTACCGCTTTTGGGCGGGGCAACTAAGAGGGCGCGTTGACCTTTGCCGATGGGGGAAATCAGGTCAATGGCACGTCCGGTAAGGTTTTCTTCGGACTTTAAGTCGCGTTCCAGTTTTAACTGTTTGGTCGGAAACAGAGGAGTTAGGTTTTCAAACAGGATTTTATGGCGGCATACTTCCGGGTGGTCGCCGTTGATGGAATCCAGTCTGACCAGGGCAAAATAGCGTTCGTTGTCTTTGGGGACGCGCACGCTGCCTTCGATGGTGTCGCCCGTATGTAGGTTGAAGCGTCGGATTTGGGTGGGTGAGACATATATGTCATCAGGACCCGCAAGATAGGAGGTATCCGCACTTCGGAGGAAACCGAAACCGTCGGGCAGGATTTCGAGTGTGCCGGAGCAGGTAAAACTCTCGCCTTTTTTCATCATTTGACGGACGATGGCAAAAACCAAGTCTTGCTTGCGGAAACGGTTGGCATTTTCGATAGCGTGTTCTTCTGCCAACTCTAAAAGTTTGGAAATGTGCAGGGTTTGTAATTCAGAGACGTGCATAATAATGATATATAGAAGAGGAAAAGACGGGCGGATGCCGTCTGAAAGAAGAAGCGGACCGTTGCCGGTTGCTCGGGGAAGGGGGAATTGTAGGCAGTCGGCGTGCAGGTGTCAAATATTATCTCAGGCGGGTTAGCCTTTATCGGCAGGATATATCGCTTGAGTAAAGTCGTTTGGAAAAATACCCCCGAGCTTTTCAGGCTTGGGGGTATGGGGATTGATTATTTGTTCAATTCATCAGCCAAATACAGCCAGGTTTCGATGACGGTATCCGGATTCAGGGAAACGCTCTCTATGCCTTCTTCTACCAGCCATTTGGCAAAGTCCGGATGGTCTGACGGACCTTGACCGCAAATACCGACGTATTTGTTTTGTTTGCGGCAGGCGGAGATTGCCAAGTGCAACATTACTTTAACGGCAGGGTTGCGTTCGTCGAAGGATTCGGACACCAAGCCGCTGTCGCGGTCGAGGCCGAGGGTCAATTGGGTCATGTCGTTCGAGCCGATGGAGAAGCCGTCGAAGTATTGCAGGAATTGTTCCGCCAATACCGCGTTGCTCGGCAGTTCGCACATCATAATCAGGCGCAGGCCGTTTTTGCCGCGTTCCAAGCCGTTTTCTTTCAATGCCTTAACCACTGCTTCGGCTTCGCCCAAAGTGCGGACGAACGGAATCATGATTTCGACGTTGGTCAGACCCATTTCGTCGCGGACGCGTTTCAAGGCTTTGCATTCCAAGGCGAAACAGTCTTTGAAGCTCTCGGCAACATAACGCGCCGCACCGCGGAAGCCCAACATCGGGTTTTCTTCATGCGGTTCGTATACGCTGCCGCCGACCAGGTTGGCGTATTCGTTGGATTTGAAGTCGGACATACGGACGATGGTTTTACGCGGATAAACCGATGCGGCCAATGTCGCCACGCCTTCGGCGATTTTATCGACGTAGAAGTCGACAGGGGACGCGTAGCCGGCGATGCGGCGGGTAATTTCCGCTTTCAATTCGTCGTCTTGTTTGTCAAATTCCAACAAGGCTTTGGGGTGGATACCGATTTGGCGGTTGATGATAAATTCCATACGCGCCAAGCCGATGCCTTCGCTCGGCAGATTGGCAAAGCTGAATGCAAGCTCGGGGTTACCGACGTTCATCATTACTTTTACAGGTGCTTTAGGCATGTTGTCCAAAGCAACATCGGTAATTTGTACGTCCAGCAGGCCGGAGTAGATAAAGCCGGTATCGCCTTCGGCACAGGATACGGTCACTTCTTGACCGTTTTTCAGCAATTCGGTTGCATTGCCGCAGCCGACAACGGCAGGAATACCTAATTCACGCGCGATGATGGCGGCGTGGCAGGTGCGGCCGCCGCGGTTGGTAACGATGGCGGAAGCACGTTTCATCACCGGTTCCCAATCCGGGTCGGTCATATCGGTAACGAGTACGTCGCCGGCTTCGACGGAATCCATCTCGGAAGCATCTTTAATCAGGCGCACCTTGCCCTGACCGACTTTCTGACCGATGGCGCGGCCTTCGCACAAGACGGTTTTTTCGCCGTTGATGGAAAAGCGGCGTAGGTTGCGGCTGCCTTCTTCCTGGGATTTGACGGTTTCGGGACGGGCTTGCAGGATGTAGAGTTTGCCGTCCAAGCCGTCACGGCCCCACTCGATGTCCATCGGACGGCCGTAGTGTTTTTCGATGGTCAGCGCGTAGTGTGCCAACTCGGTGATTTCTTCGTCGGTAATGGAGAAGCGGTTGCGGTCTTCCTCGGGGACATCGACGTTGGTTACCGATTTGCCGGCTTCTGCTTTGTCGGTAAAAATCATTTTGATGTGTTTCGAACCCATGGTTTTACGCAGGATGGCAGGTTTGCCTGCTTTCAGTGTGGGTTTGAATACATAGAATTCGTCGGGGTTGACCGCGCCTTGTACGACGTTTTCACCCAGACCGTAAGAGGAGGTAACAAAGACGACTTGGTCGTAGCCGGATTCGGTGTCGAGGGTGAACATCACACCTGATGCGCCGCTGTCGGAACGCACCATACGCTGCACGCCGGCGGACAGGGCGACGATGTCATGTTCGAAGCCTTTATGGACGCGGTAGGAAATGGCGCGGTCGTTGTACAGGGAGGCGAATACATGGTGCATCGCTTCTTTAACGTTTTCCAAGCCGTTGATGTTCAAGAAGGTTTCCTGTTGCCCAGCGAATGATGCGTCCGGCAGGTCTTCGGCGGTTGCGGAAGAGCGTACGGCAACGGAAATGTCCGCACCGCCGGCATCGGCAACCATTTTGTTCCATGCCGCTTCGATTTCGGCATCGAGCTGTTCGGGGAAGGGCGTGTCCAAAATCCATTGGCGGATTTCTTTGCCGACGCGTGCCAGTTCGGCAACGTCTTCGACATCCAATTTTGCCAGTGCGGCGGAAATGCGTTCGCTCAGACCGTTGTGTGCGAGGAATGCGCGGTAGGCATCGGCCGTGGTGGCAAAGCCGCCGGGGACGCGCACGCCTTTTTCGGTCAGCTGACTGATCATTTCGCCCAGCGAGGCGTTTTTACCGCCCACGCGTTCAACATCTGTCATACGCAGGTTTTCAAACCAGATTACGTAGTTGTCGGCCATTTGTGTGTCCAATCCAAAATATGTTAAAAAAGAAACAAATCCGCTTGCTTATTTTAAGCGATTCGTTCCTCTGCTGTCATGTGTTTTATCCGTTTTAAAATCATGATGCCGTCTGAAAAATTGCGGTTTCGGCGTGTGTAGCGGTTTGAAACTTGCAGCCGGTATGTTTCCTTTTTTGGGTATTTTCTTTGTAAAACAGATGGTTTGAATAGGTTAATGTTTTTTCTGTTTGATTTTCTTGTTTATTTTTTAAAATTTTCTGCCAAAAAATACTTTATATAAATAATTTTATTTCAAAA
This sequence comes from Neisseria benedictiae, assembly GCF_958267435.1. Taxonomy (NCBI): domain Bacteria; kingdom Pseudomonadati; phylum Pseudomonadota; class Betaproteobacteria; order Neisseriales; family Neisseriaceae; genus Neisseria; species Neisseria benedictiae. The sequence continues at coordinate 59,412 of NZ_CATQFV010000027.1, read as the reverse complement.
CTATATTGTGTCTGTTTTGGTGTAATCCGAGGTAGGCGTGCTGCGGGTGCTTTCCTTGTGTCTGCCGCTGCTGTTATGATGGGGTTTTAAACCTGTGTTTTAAGGATGGAAGATGAGCAGTCCGCGCCATGTGTTTTACATTTCCGACCGTACCGGTCTGACTGCCGAGAATATCGGCGAGGCTTTGCTGAACCAGTTTGGCAATCTGTCGTTCAAACGCCATACGCACCCGTTTGTCGATACGCCGGAAAAGGCGCGCGCGGTGGTGGAGAAGGTCAATCGGAGCCGGCAGGAAAACGGTCAGCGTCCGATTGCGTTTGTCAGCGTGGTCAATGACGAAATCCGTGAAATCATCAAACAGGCAGACGCTTTCCACATCAATTTTTTTGAAACCTTCCTCGGGCTTTTGGAAAAGGAACTCAACACCGAGGCGGTTGCCGCCGAACAGGGGCATCACAGTATCGGTAATACGAAGCGTTATGATGCGCGTATGGAGGCGGTGAATTTCTCATTGAACCACGACGACGGGGTCAGCGATAAGAACCTTCAGGAAGCGGATGTAATCTTGATGGGTGTATCGCGTTCAGGCAAAACGCCGACCTGCCTGTATTTGGCGTTGCAATACGGCATCCGGGCAGCCAACTATCCGTTGATTCCCGATGATTTGGAATCCAGTGATTTGCCGCGTATGGTCAAACCTTACAAAGACAAGTTGTTCGGCCTCACCATTCAGCCCGAACGCCTGCAGGCCATCCGCCAAGAACGCCGCCCGAATTCAACTTATGCCAAAATCGATACATGCCGCAGCGAGGTGGCAGACGCGCAGAGTATGTTCAGACGGCATGGGATTCCGTTTGCGAATACGACGGATAAATCGGTGGAAGAGCTTGCTGTGCACATCCTTCAGGCGTGCAAGTTGAAGCGTAGGTTCTGATGTGGTGTCGAGGTTGTACCGAAATGCGGGAAATGCCGTCTGAAAGGTTTTCAGACGGCATTTTTACATCTGTTTTTTGGTAAGGCAGCCGATTAGTTCGATCGGTGTGGCGATGCGGTAGTCGGGTTGCCATGAGTCGGTATTGTCTTCATCTGAGATGTAGCCCCATTCGGCGAGGACGGTTTTCATGCCGGCATTGCGGCCTGCTTGGATGTCGCGTTCGGCATCACCGACGTAAAGGGCGTGTTGAGGATTGATTTGGATTTGTTCGCACGCATACAGCATGGGTTTGACGCTGGGCTTGGGTTCGCCGCAGGTGTCGCCGCTGACGACGACGGCGGGTGGGATGATGAAGCCGAGTTTGGGGACGAGTTTGTCGGTGAAGCGCATGGGTTTGTTGGTGATGATGCCCCATTTGATGCCGCGTTGGTCGAGTTCGGCAATGAGTTCGTTCACGCCGTCAAAGAGCTCGGTGTCTTGGGCGTAGCGGCTGTCGTATTCGTCGAGGTATTCGGTGCGCCATTGGGCGTAGTCGGGGTGGTCGAGGGTGATGCCTGCACCGAGTTTGAGCAGTCCTGCCGCGCCGTGGCTGGCTTGGGTGCGGATTTCGTTCATGCTTTTTTCGGGCAGTCCGTGGCGGTTGAGCAGGGTATTGAGTGCGCCGCCGAGGTCTAGGGCGGTGTCGGCGAGCGTGCCGTCGAGGTCGAACAATACGGCTTGTATCATGTGTTTTCCTTTGGTTTTTTGGTGGGGTCGTCTGAAAAGGGTTTCAGACGACCTTTGGGTTTAGTGGTGGTGATGGTGCGCGTTATCGGTCTCGTTGGCACACAAGACGCTGTCGGGATGCGGGTGGTGTTCGCTTTCGATTTGGATGGTGCAGTGTCCGATGTTTTTGTGGGACAACTCGTGTTCGATGCGGTAGGCGATTTGTTCGGATTCGGCAACGGTCATGCTGCCGTCCACGACGATGTGGCAGGATAGGACGTTGATATTGCTGGTAATCGTCCAGACGTGTAAGTCGTGGACGGATTTGACGCCGTCGGTGTTGCGGATGACGGCGAGCAGGTCGTCGGTGTGGATGTTTTCCGGTGCGCCTTCCATCAGGATGTGCAGCGTTTGTTTGAGCAGGCTCCAGCCGCTGCGTCCGACCAGCGCGGCAACGAACACGCTGGCGAGCGGATCCGCCCATTTCCAGCCGAACGCCATCATGAGTACGGCGGCGGCAATCGCGCCGATTGAGCCGAGAAGGTCGCTTAAAACGTGCAGATACGCGCCGCGCATGTTGACGTTGGCTTCTGTGTCGCTGTTTTTCAGCATATAAACCGCCACGCCGATGTTGACCAGCAGCCCGACGACGCTGATGACGAGCATCCCCAGCGTGGCGATTTCGGGCGGATAAAGCAGGCGTTTGACGGCTTCGTAGAAAATCAGCACGGCGATGACCACCAGCGACAAGCCGTTGAACATAGCGGTGAGGATTTCGAAACGTTTGTAGCCGAAGGTCTTTTGCAGCGTGGTTTCTTTTTCGCCGAGTTTGAACGCCCACAATGCCACGCCCAAGGAAAATGCGTCGCTGAACATATGCCCTGCGTCGGAAAGCAGCGCGAGCGAGTGGGTCAGCCAGCCGCCGACCGCCTCCAGCAGCATAAAGGCGGCGATGATGATGAACGACACGCGCAATACTTTTTTGTTGGCAGTATGCGTGTGGGCGTGTGCGTGATGATGGTGTTCGTGATGGTGAGACATAACGTTCCTCAACAGAGGCCGTCTGAAAATCCGGATTCAGGGTTTCAGACGACCTTTTTGCCTTGTTTCAAACCCTGCTCGAAATCTTCCAACATATCCAATTCGAAGCGGCTGAAGCCTGCTTTTTCGCGCGCTTCGATGTTCACATAGCCGCGGAAGATAAACATATCGTAACGGGCAATCAGACTGCGGAACAGGGTGACAGGTTCCAAACCGCGTTCGCGGCAGAGGTACTGATACCAATGGTTGCCGATGGCGACATGGCCCACTTCATCGCGGTAAATGATGTCCAACACGCCGCAGGTTTCCGAATCGCCGCGCTGTTCCACCTTCGCGCGTATCCCCGGCGTAACGTCCAGCCCGCGCGCTTCCAACACGCGCGGCACCAACGCCATGCGCAACAGCGGGTCGTAGGCGGTTTTATACGCCATGTCCCACAAATGGTTGTGCGCCTCGAAATCGCCGTAATCAAAGCCGAAAGCGCGCAGCCTTTCGCGCATCAGGCGGAAGTGGTACACCTCTTCTTTCGCCACCCGCACCCAGTCGCGCACAAACTGAAACGGCAGCGTGCGGAAACGGTATGCCGCGTCCAAAGCCAGATTGATGGCGTTGAACTCGATATGAGCAATCGCATGCAGCATCGCCGCATAGCCTTCGGTCGTGTTCATCTTGCGCGGCGTCAGTTGCGACGGCGCGACCAAAACAGGCTTCGGCGGCCGTCCCGCGTGGCGGAAGTCCAGTGGCGCAGCGTTTGCTTCAGCACCGTCCATGTTCTGAACGGCGGCAAACGCCTCATCCGTCAGCCGTCCTTTTTCATCGGGGTCGTCTGAAAGCAGGGCAAGTTCCAGCAAAGCATAGATATCAGGTTTCATTCCAAGTCTGCCGTTTTTCGGAAAACAAACATTATAGCGTTTAAAAAAAACAATATAAGGAATATAATCTTTACAATTTGGCGTTGCGCGTCAAAAACCATTAAATACCACAGTTTGCACAGTCGGCATACATTAAAGAATTGTGAAACCCGATTGTCTTTTCCGCAGGAAAAAATCCCGAATCTTCAAAAAATTAGCCCTTGGAAAACACTGTTTGCAAAATGTAAACCGCCCATAAGCGGCTTGCATTGTTATTTTGTAACATCGATACTGGGCGCCACATCCCTTCCAACAAGGAAAAATAATGATGAAACAACGCAACCTGCTTAAATTCCTCGCTGCTTGCTCCCTGAGCGCAACCATTGGTTTCGCACAGGCAGGCGCAGTGGATGCACTCAAGAAATTCAACAACGACGCCGACGGTATCAGCGGCAGCTTCACCCAAACCGTCCAAAGCAAAAAGAAAACCCAAACCGCGCACGGCACGTTCAAAATCCTGCGCCCGGGCCTCTTCAAATGGGAATACACTTCGCCCTACAAACAGACTATTGTCGGCGACGGTCAAACCGTTTGGCTCTACGATGTCGATTTGGCACAAGTGACTAAGTCGTCCCAAGACCAGGCTATAGGCGGCAGCCCCGCCGCCATCCTGTCGAACAAAACCGCCCTCGAAAGCAGCTACACGCTGAAAGAGGACGGTTCGTCCAACGGCATCGATTATGTGCTGGCAACGCCCAAACGCAACAATGCCGGCTACCAATACATCCGCATCGGCTTCAAAGGCGGCAGCCTCGCCGCCATGCAGCTTAAAGACAGCTTCGGCAACCAAACCTCCGTCAGCTTCGGCAGCCTGAACACCAAGCCCGGCCTTTCGCGCGGCGCGTTCAAGTTTACCCCGCCCAAAGGCGTGGACGTGTTGAGCAACTGATTTGCCGTTTTGAAAAATGCCGTCTGAAATGCACACCGTCCGTTTCAGACGGCATTTTCACGCAGGCGGAACAATGTCCCCCATTACCGCCCGATTGTGCGCCGGAACGGCAAACCCGTGAAAATTAACGGTTGCGCCCCGGCTGTTTTTGCCGTTTAATGCAAACCTTGCTGCACCAAGGGCCAAGAAAGCCGACCGGCCGCCCCCACAGCTTCCGATGCAGGCGGCCCGGCCGTCCCTGCAATGTTTTTTATTTTTGAACGAAAGGTCGAAAACCATGAAAAAAACACTGGTGGCGGCGGCAATCCTGAGCCTCGCCTTGACTGCGTGCGGCGGCGGAAGCAATACCGCCGCCCAAGCCCCCTCCGCCAAGCCCGAAGCCGAACAATCGGGCAAACTCAACATCTACAACTGGTCGGATTATGTCGATCCCGAAACCGTTGCCGCCTTTGAAAAAGAAACCGGCATCAAGACGCGTTCCGATTATTACGACAGCAACGAAACACTGGAGGCAAAAGTCCTGACCGGCAAATCCGGCTATGACCTGACCGCGCCGTCCATCGCCAACGTCGGCCGGCAAATCAAAGCGGGCGCGTATCAGAAAATCGACAAGGTGCAAATCCCCCATTACGGCAACATCGATAAAGATTTGCTGAAAATGATGGAAGCCGTCGATCCGGGCAACGAATACGCCGTCCCCTATTTCTGGGGCATCAACACCTTGGCAATCAACACGCGGCAGGTGAAAAAGGCATTGGGTACGGACAAGCTGCCCGAAAACGAATGGGATTTGGTGTTCAACCCCGAATACACCGCCAAACTCAAATCCTGCGGCATCAGCTATTTCGACAGCGCAATCGAACAGATTCCCTTGGCGTTGCACTATTTGGGCAAAGACCCCAACAGTGAAAATCCCGAAGACATCAAAGCCGCCGTCGATATGATGAAAGCCGTCCGGGGCGACGTGAAACGCTTCAGCTCTTCCGGCTATATCGACGATATGGCGGCGGGCAACCTGTGTGCCGCCATCGGTTACGGCGGCGATTTGAACATTGCCAAAACCCGTGCCGAAGAAGCCGCAAACGGCGTGGAAATCAAAGTATTGACCCCGAAAACCGGCGTGGGCGTGTGGGTGGATTCCTTTATGATTCCGCGCGACGCGCAAAACGTTGCCAACGCCCACCGCTATATCGATTACACGCTCCGGCCCGAGGTGGCGGCGAAAAACGGCAGCTTCGTTACCTACGCGCCCGCCAGCCGTCCCGCGCGTGATTTGATGGAAGCCAAATACACAAACGATTCATCGATTTTCCCGACCAAAGAACTTATGGAAAAAAGTTTCATCGTATCTCCCAAATCCTCAGAATCCGCCAAATTGGGCGTGAAGCTGTGGCAAGGGCTCAAAGCGGGCAAATAACCGCAACCCCTGCCGTCTGAAACCTTTCGGGCGGCAGGAAACGGCGTGTCCGCATTAAGTCAGGATTAGGATTATTTAGGATAATAATATGGATATGGATTTAAGTATCGTAGTTCCCATTTATAATGTCGAAAGTTATTTGGAAGCGTGTTTAAGTTCCATAGAACCTATATTAAGTAATGAAAATGTCGAACTTATCCTTGTGAATGACGGGTCAAAAGACGGAAGTGAAGATATATGTCATAAATATATAGATAAAATATCAAACAACAAACAACAAACAACAAACAACAAACAACAAACAACAAACAACAAACAACAAACAACAAACAACAAACAACAAACACCGGACACCAAATATCAAATATCAAATATCAAATATCAAATATCAAATATCAAATATCAAATATCAAATATATATATCAGGATAACCAAGGATTGTCGGAGGCGAGAAATACCGGAATAAAAAATTCAAACGGAAAATATATAGCATTTATTGATTCGGATGATTTTATTAACTATCAGATTTTGCTGGATTTTCTTGGTAAAGATGATAGTGATATGCCGGATGTGGTTTTTTTAAATGCAGTTAAATATGATAAGGGAAGTGTTTCACATTTTGGCGAAGATTATCAGCCTGAAAAAATACTCAATCAACCCAAAGTCGAAGTTTTGAAAGGATTATGCCGATTTAGAAAATTTCCAGGTTCGGCATGGAATAAGATTATAAAAAGAGAATTGATTATTAGAGAAAAACTGTTTTTTGAAAAGGGAATTTATTCTGAAGATATCGAATGGTCAATGAGGTTATTTAATGCGGCAACAACTTTTTCTTATTTGGACGGTTGTTATTACTATTATCGGCAGGGAAGAAAAGATTCTATTACGGGAACTGTTTCGGAAAAAAGTATAAAGTCATTATTATATATTTTGGAGAAAAATGCGGAAATGGAATTTAATAGGGATATATCAAGTTATCTTTATTCTTTTCTTTCCTACGAATATCTCGTTTTGCTTTTTATAATGACGAGTAAAAATATAGCGTGTGATTCTGATATAAAAAGAAGGGCGTATCATTTAAGGTTTATGCTGTTAAGGTCCAATAAGTTGATATATAAGCTGATATTCCCGATAATCACATTATTCGGTGTAGATATTACAGGCCGGATTTTAAAAGCAATCAGAGGGAATATTTAATAAATTCCTTAACAATATATACCTTGCCAAAGGAGGAAAAATGACCGCAATCCGCAAATTTTTGGAACACGCGCCCCAAATTCACGAAAGCTGCATGATAGACGAAGCCTGCGTCGTCATCGGCGAAGTGTCGCTTGCCGAAGATGTTTCCGTGTGGCCGTGCGCCGTGTTGCGCGGCGATGTGAACAGCATTACCGTCGGCGCGCGCAGCAATATACAGGACGGCAGCGTCCTGCACGTTTCCCACAAAACCGCCGCCAAACCCGAGGGCTCGCCGCTGGTTATCGGCGAAGACGTTACCGTGGGACACAAAGTGATGCTGCACGGCTGCCGAATTGGCAACCGCGTCTTGGTCGGTATGGGCAGCACCGTTTTGGACGATGCCGTGATTGAGGACGAAGTGATGATCGGTGCGGGCAGCCTCGTTCCGCCGCGCAAACGCTTGGCGGGCGGCTACCTTTATATCGGTTCGCCGGTTAGACAAGTGCGCGTGCTGACCGATGAGGAAAAAGCCTTTTTGAAGTATTCCGCCGCGCATTATGTAAGGTTGTCGAAACAATACCGACAAGTGGAATAAGATTTTGGGTTGAATAAACATGCCGTCTGAAATTTTGGGTTTCAGACGGCATGTTTGTTTTCTGTTACCTTACAGCTTCACCGAATGCTCGCGCGTTTCGTGGAACACGATGTCCGGCCAGCGTTCTTGCGTGAGTCCCAGATTCACGCGGTTAGGCGCGAGGTAGGCGAGGTTGCCGCCTGCGTCTATCGACAGATTGCCTGCATTGGCTTTTTCAAACTCCGCCAGCTTTTTCTTGTCTTCGCACGATACCCAGCGTGCCGACCAGATGGATGCGCTGTCGAACACGGCTTCTACGCCGTATTCGTTGGCCAGCCGCGAGGTAACGACTTCAAATTGCAACACGCCAACCGCGCCCAAAATCAAATCTGCGCCGCTCATCGGTTTGAAAACCTGTACCGCGCCTTCTTCGCCGAGTTGTTGCAGGCCTTTTTGCAGTTGCTTGATTTTCAGCGGGTTTTTGATGCAGACGCTGCGAAATAGTTCGGGCGCGAAGAATGGGATGCCGGTAAACGCCAGTTGTTCGCCTTCGGAGAAGCTGTCGCCGATTTGGATGTTGCCGTGGTTCGGGATACCGATGATGTCTCCGGCGTAGGCTTCTTCCACCAGCTCGCGGTCGTGCGACATGAAGGTTACCACGCTGGAGGCGGCGATTTCGCGGTTGATGCGCAGGTGTTTCATCTTCATGCCGCGCTCGAATTTGCCGGAGCAGACGCGCAAAAAGGCGATACGGTCGCGGTGTTTCGGGTCCATATTGGCTTGGATTTTGAAGATAAATCCGGAGAACTTCGGCTCGTTCGGCTCGACCATGCGTACGGTTGCATCGCGCGGTTTCGGCGCGGGCGCCCATTCAATCAATGAATTGAGGATTTCCTGAATACCGAAGTTGTTAATCGCAGAGCCGAAGAACACGGGCGTGAGTTCACCGGCGAGGAATTCGTCGAGATTAAACTCGTTGGAAGCCGCTTGCACCAATTCGATTTCGTCGCGCAACTGCTGGATTTCCAACGGAAAGCGTTGTTCCAATTCGGGATTGTCGATGCCTTTGATGATGTCGAACTCGTGCGGCAGGCGTTCGCCGCCCGCTTCAAAGAGATAGATTTCGTCGTTCAGGATGTGGTACACGCCTTTGAAGTTTTTGCCCATACCGATCGGCCAGGTAACGGGCGCGCAGCGGATTTGCAGGATGTTTTCCACTTCGTCCAAAAGTTCCAAAGAATCGCGCACTTCGCGGTCGTATTTGTTCATAAACGTAACAATCGGCGTATCGCGCAGGCGGCAGACGTTTAAGAGCTTGATGGTTTGCGCTTCCACGCCTTTTGCCGCGTCGATGACCATCAAGGCACTGTCCACGGCAGTTAAAACGCGGTAGGTGTCTTCGGAGAAGTCTTGGTGTCCCGGCGTGTCCAAGAGGTTGACGGTGTGGTCTTTGTAATCGAACTGCATCACGCTTGATGCCACGGAAATGCCGCGCTGCTTTTCGATGTCCATCCAGTCGGAGGTGGCGAATTTGCCGGTTTTTTTGCCTTTTACCGTACCCGCGCTCTGAATCGCGCCCGAAAACAGCAACAGCTTTTCGGTCAGCGTGGTTTTACCCGCGTCGGGGTGGGAGATGATGGCAAACGTGCGGCGGCGGCGCACTTGGTCGAGGATTTCTTGGGACATGGTTTTCTTTGCAAAAAGGTTCAGGCCGCTTTTCAGACGGCCCGGACAGTGTTTGAGACGGCGAAATTGTACAAAAAAATGCCTGATAATTCAATGTTGGAGGCGGTCAGTGCGTGCTGCCGTAAATCTCTTTTTCGTCTTTCAGGACGGCATCGGCGGTTTCCCACGCGCCGCCGCGCCAGACTTTGTAAAAGCAGCTTTCTCGCCCGGTGTGGCAGGCGATGCCGCCGTTTTGGGCGACGAGCATCACAATGGCGTCGCCGTCGCAGTCGAGGCGCAGTTCGCGGACTTTTTGCGTGTGTCCCGACTCTTCGCCCTTCATCCATTGTTTTTGGCGCGAACGGCTGTAATAGTGGGCAAAGCCGGTTTCGACGGTTTTTTGCAGGGCTTCGGCGTTCATCCACGCCACCATTAAAACACGTTTGGTTTCGGCATCTTGGGCGATGGCGCAAACCAAACCTTTTTCGTCAAATTTGACGGCTTCAAGCAGGTTTTTATCCATATTTCCTTTCAGACGGCATAGTTGGGGCGGTCAGAGGCGCACTTCGATGCCGGCTTCGCGCATAGCGCGTTTGGCTTCGCGGATGGAGATTTCCCCGAAATGGAAAATGCCGGCGGCAAGTACGGCATCGGCTTTGCCTTCGGTTATGCCTTCAATCAGGTGCCGGACATTGCCGACCCCGCCGGAGGCGATGACGGGGATGTCGACGGCTTCGGCAACGGCGCAGGTCAGCGGCAGGTTGAAACCCTGTTTCGTCCCGTCCCTGTCCATACCTGTGAGCAGGATTTCGCCCGCGCCGCGTTTTTGCATTTCGACCGCCCATTCCACCGCATCCAAACCGGTCGGATTGCGCCCGCCGTGGGTAAAGATTTCCCAGCGTGTGTTTTCGGGGTTGACGGCTTTGGCATCGACGGCGGCGACGATGGCTTGCGAACCGAAAAATCCGGCGGCTTCGTCAATCAGGTGGGGACGGGTAACGGCGGCGGTGTTGATGCTGACTTTGTCCGCGCCGGCATTGAGCAGGCGGCGGATGTCGGCAACGGTGCGTACGCCGCCGCCGACGGTCAGCGGAATGAAGACTTGTCCGGCAACTTCTTCGATGATGTGCAGGATGGTATCGCGGTTGTCGGATGAGGCGGTGATGTCGAGGAAGGTCAATTCGTCCGCGCCTTCGCCGTTGTAGCGTTTGGCGGTTTCGACGGGGTCGCCCGCGTCGCGCAAACCGATGAAGTTCACGCCTTTGACGACGCGCCCGTCTTTTACGTCGAGACAGGGGATGATGCGTTTTGCCAGTGCCATAATCGGATGCCTTTAGTCGAGGGAATCTGCCAGTTGCTGCGCTTGGGCAAAATCGATGCTGCCCTCGTAAATCGCGCGGCCGGTAATCGCGCCTGCTACGCCACGTTTTTCGGCGGCACACAGGGCGCGGATGTCGTCCAAGCCGGTCAGTCCGCCGGAGGCGATGACGGGAATGCGGACGGCTTGGGCGAGTTTGACCGTCGCGTCGATGTTCACGCCGCTCATCATACCGTCGCGCCCGATGTCGGTGTAGATGATGCTGTTGACACCGTCGTCTTCAAAGCGTTTTGCCAAATCAATTACATGATGCCCGGTTACGGTTGCCCAGCCGTCGATGGCGGCCATACCGTCTTTGGCATCCAGCCCGACGATAATCCTGCCGGGGAAGGCTTTGCACGCCTCGCGCACGAAGTCGGGGTTTTTGACTGCCGCCGTGCCGATAATCACGTCGTTCAGGCCCAAATCCAAATATTGTCCGATGGTTTTCAAATCGCGTATGCCGCCGCCGAGCTGTACGGGGATGTCTTTGGCGACGGCGGCAAGGATGTCTTTGATGGCGGGCAGGTTTTGCGGAACGCCGGCAAACGCGCCGTTCAAATCTACCAGATGCAGGCGGCGCGCGCCCTGTTTGAACCAGTGCAGCGCGGTTTCGGAGGGCGAATCGGAAAAGACGGTCGCCTCTTCCATCAGCCCTTGTTTCAGGCGGACGCAGCGTCCTTCTTTCAAATCGATGGCGGGTATCAGCAGCATAATTTTTCTCCTTGTTCGGGGGTGTGTCCGGCTTACCAGTTTAAAAAGTTTTTCAACATCGTCAGCCCGGCATCGTGGCTTTTTTCGGTGTGAAATTGCGTGGCGAATACGTTGTCTTTGCCGACGATGCAGGCAAACGGGGACGGGTAGTCGCTTTCGCCCAATATGGTTTCGGGATTTTCGGGGTCGAAATAGTAGCTGTGGACGAAGTAAAAACGCGTGTCTTGGGGAATATCTTTAAACAGCGGGTGGTTTTTGGTTTGGCGCACGGTGTTCCAGCCCATATGCGGGACTTTCAGACGGCATCCCTGCCGGTCGCGGAGGTCGCGGGCAAAGCGTCTGACTTTGCCGCCGAACCAGCCCAAGCCGTCGGTGTTTCCTTCTTCGCTGTGGTCGAATAAAAGTTGCGCACCGACGCAGATTCCGAAAAACGGTTTGTTTTTTAAGGCATCTTTGACTGCCTCGTCCAAGCCGCCGCGCTTCAGTGCCGCCATACAGTCGGGCATCGCGCCCTGCCCGGGAAAAATGACTTTGTCGGCGCGGGACACGCGGTCGGGGTCGCCGCTTAAAAAGATTTCGGTATTTTTTCCGGCAAGCTGCCCCGCCGTCCGGACGGATTTCAATACGGAATGCAGGTTGCCCATACCGTAATCGATAATGGCGGTTTGCATGGCTTCCTCCTCTTTTTTTGCAATATGGCTGCGATTTTAACAAACAAATGTGCCGTGCTGATAAAAATGCCGTCTGAAAACGGGAATCTGTCTTCAGACGGCATAGGGTTCAAACCCGGAAAGCCGTTTGTCAGCCTTCCATTTGTTTTGCCTGAACGGCAGTCAGGGCGATGGTGAACACGATGTCTTCCACCAGCGCGCCGCGCGACAGGTCGTTGACCGGTTTGCGCAGGCCTTGCAGCAGCGGGCCGACGCTCAAGACGTTGGCACTGCGTTGGACGGCTTTGTAGGTGCAGTTGCCGGTGTTCAGGTCGGGGAAGACCAAAACGGTTGCCTGTCCTGCCACCGGGCTGCCCGGGGCTTTCGATTTGCCCACGCCCGGTACGGTTGCCGCATCATATTGCAGCGGGCCGTCGATGGCGAGGTCGGGGCGTTTTTCCCGGGCAAGTTTGGTTGCTTCGATGACGGTATCGACATCGGGGCCGCTGCCGGAGTTGATCGTAGAGTAGGAAATCATGGCCACTTTCGGGTCGATGCCGAAGGCTTTTGCGGAATCGGCAGACTGGATGGCGATGTCGGCAAGCTGTTGTGCGGTCGGGTTCGGATTAACCGCGCAGTCGCCGAATACCAGAACCTGATTCGGCAGCAGCATAAAGAATACGCTGGATACGAGGCTTGCGCCCGGTGCGGTTTTAATCAGTTGCAAAGCGGGGCGGATGGTGTTGGCGGTGGTGTGAACCGCACCGGATACCAGACCGTCCACATCGTTTTGCGCCATCATCATTGTACCGAGTACCACGGTATCTTGCAGTTGCTTGCGCGCGTCTTCGGGTGTCAGGCCTTTGGATTTGCGCAGTTCGCACATCGGCTCGACGTATTGTTCGACCAATGAGGCGGGATTGACGATTTCCAAAGAGTCCGGCAGGCTGATGCCGCGCTCTTTGGCAACGGCTTCGACTTCTTCGCGTTTGGCAAGCAGGACGCAGCGGGCAATGCCTTTTTCGTGGCAGATGGCGGCGGCTTGGACGGTGCGGGGTTCTGCGCCTTCAGGCAGGACGATGCGTTTGTCGGCTTGGCGGGCGAAGTCGATCAGGTTGTAGCGGAATTGGGCGGGCGAAAGGCGTTTAGTTTGTCGGTTTGCCAATACGGATACGTCTTTCAGCGCGTCGCTCGAACCGAAGAAGGTCAGGCCGGTTTTTTCGGCTGCCGCTTCGGCAACGGAGGCTGCCGCACCGTCGATAATAAAACCTTCCAATACGCCCGGCGCGGTGGCAAAGAACTGTTTGGCAAGGTTCAGCCGGTGCGCCAGTTCGTCTGCATCGGTGTTGTCGGAACGGACGGCAAAGACGGCTGCCGCATCAAGGGACAATGCCAGTTCGACGTTTTTGCCTGCGAGGTAGATTTTGTCGGCATCGGGCGCGATGCCTTCGATGACGAGGTTGGCGGCATCGAGTGCGGCAACTTTGCCGACCAGTGCGTCGAACCAGTCGTCGCTTTTGCCTTGCGCGAGCAGGGTTTCGGCGGTTGCGTCAACGGCTTGGAAAATTTGTGCGTCCAGTGCTTTTGCAAAGGCTTGTGCGGCGGCGGAGGCGTTCAGTCCGGCAGATACGGGTACGATGAGTACTTTTGCCATAATATATCCTTTCGTATGCTGCGGTGTGCGGCATATGTGGTTGGAAGTGTTGGGATTTGAGGGGAAATGTCGGGATAGGCTATTTCCCGTCCGGTTTGCGCAAACAGGTGTTTTCTGTTTTGGGGCGGCAGCCGGTTTTACGCTGCCGCGTGTTTTTATATTAACAAATAAATTATGTTTTCAACAAGATAAATATCGTCAGGCATCGTTATGCCTTTCAGACGGCATCGTGTCCCCTGCCTTATGGGGCAGGCGGTTCGGGAAAAAACAGGGCTTCTGAATTTAAGTAGATGCGTGTCTGTGTGCCGTCTGAACAATCGGGAGCATAGGGGGTGTCCAGCGTCAGGACGGTTTGCCCGATTTTCAGGCGGATTTGGATGTGGCGTGCTTTAGGTATGGCGTTGAGGATGGTGGCGGATAATTCGGCAGCATGGGTGTTCGGGCAGTTGAAGCTGAATTGCTCCGGGCGAATGAGCAGTGTGCCGCGCGTGCCTGCGGGTAAGGTGTTTCCGACGGGGAGCCTGCCTAATTCGGAGTCTGCCGTACCGTCGGCGTTGAGTGCGGCGGGGAACACGATGCCTTCGCCGATAAACAGGGCGGCATCAAGGTCGGCAGGTTGTCGGTACAATTCGTGAGGGCTTGCGGTTTGGAGGATGCGCCCCTGTTTCATCATGGCAATCCGGTCGGCGTATTGCAGGGCTTCTTCGCGGTCGTGGCTGACGAAAACGGCGGATTTGCCGTTTTGTCGCAAAACAGACATCATTTCTTCGCGGATTTGGCGGCGCAACTGTTCGTCCAGTGCGCTGAAGGGTTCGTCCAGTAGGATGAGTTCGGGATCGGGGGCGAGGGCGCGGGCGAGGGCGACACGTTGTTGCTGTCCGCCTGAAAGTTCGTGCGGATGACGGTTTGAGAGTTCGGAAATGCCGGTCAGAGCCATCATGGCTTCGATGCGTTGCCGCTCCTGCGCCGTCTTGCCTTTGCCGTTGCCCAGTCCGTAGGCGATGTTGCGGTAAACGGTCAGGTGGGGGAACAGTACGCCTTCTTGTACGACGTAACCCAAACGGCGTTCGCGGACGGGAAGGTTGGTATTTTCTGAATAGATTGTTCTTCCGTAAAGCGAGATTTCTCCGGAATCGGGCTGTTCAAAACCGGCAAGGCAGCGCAGCAGCGTGGTTTTGCCGCAACCTGATGCACCGATGACGAAGAGGATTTCCCCTTTGCCGAGTGTGAGCGAGATATTTTGTAGAACGGTATGGTTCTGAAAGTTTTTGATCAGTTGGCGGATTTGGAGTGCGGGCGCGGTCATAGTCGGTCTTTCGCAGCAGTGTTATTTGAAGGCGTATTTTTTCAGTATGAATACGGGCAGGCCTGAAAACAGTACCAGCATAAGGGCATACGGGGTGGCGGCGGCATATTGTGCGTCTGACGTGTATTCCCAAACGGCGGTGGAGAGCGTGTGGACATCATCTGCGGTCAGCAGCAGGGTGGCGGTCAGCTCTTTCATCAGGTTGAGGAAGACAAGTGCGAATGCGGCGGTAATGCCGGGCAGGATGGACGGCAGCACCAACGTCCTGAAAATAAAGAAGTGTCCGCGCCCCAATGTTGCGCCGACCTGTTCCATGCCTTTGGGGAATTGTTCCAAGGAAGTCCTCAGGGTGGTTTGCGCCATCGGCAGGTAAAGCATGAAATAGGCAAGGACGACGACGATAAAGGTTTGGTAAACGGATGGTGCATAGTTGATGCTGAAATAAATCAGCGACAAGGCGATCACCAGGCCGGGTACGGCGTGCAGCAGGAAGGGCAGCCTGTCTATCCATACGGTCAGCAGATTGCGGTAGCGTATGGATGCCCAAACCAAGGGCAATGCGCACAAAATGGTCAATAATGCGCCGGCGGCGGATACGCTCATCGATCGGGCAAATGCATCGAATACGGATACGAGTTCAAATGTGCCGGACGAGCCGACCATCATCCAGCGGATAAGGATGCCGAATGGGATGACGATGCTTAAAACCAGCAGCGAGCCAAGAAAAAATACTGTGCAGATTTGCGCAGGCAGCTTCATCGTTTTGACCGGGTAGGGGCGGGCAACGCCTTTGCCGCTGTGATAGAGCTTGGTTTTTCCGCGGAAAATGCTTTCTCCAAATACGACGATGCCGCACACTGCCATTAAAACGGCGGACAGCAGCGCGGCGGTGTTATTGTCGAACGACATTTCGTATTCTTGGAAAATGGCGGTGGTAAAGGTAGGATAGTTGAGTATCGATACTGCACCGAATTCAATCAGCATGTGCAGCGCAATCAGCAGGATGCTGCTGCCGATGGCAGGTTTGAGTTGGGGAAGTATGGCGGAAAAGAAAGTTTGCAGGCGGCTTTTACCCAAGGAAAGGCTGACTTCTTCAAACGACAGGCTGATGCGTTTGAGGGCCGCCTCGACCGGTAGGTAGGCGAGGGGAAAAGACGACAGGCTCATAATCATAACGGTTCCCCAAAATCCCTCCACGCGGAAAGTCAGGCTGATCCATGTAAAGCAGCTGACAAATGCAGGTATGCATAAGGGCAGAGTAATTGCCGTCTGAAAAAAGGTTTTGCCGAAAAAGCGGTAACGTTGGAACAGGACGGCGCAGGTAATGCCCAAAACGATAGAAATCAGGGTAACGCCGAACATCAGCATCAGGGTGTTTCCCAGCAAATCAAACATGCGTGGGCGGAACAGCAGTTCGTAGGCGCGTGTTGCACCAACCTGCCACGAACGCATGGCGACATAAAGGAAAGGAAGGGTCAGCGGCAAGGCGATAAGCAGGATGAGGGCGGTCAGCCATGAGGGTATTTTGTTGCGGGACATAAATCGGATTCGGATAGAAAACGGTCGGACAGCAGGGTTGTCCGACCGTTTGAACGGAAAGAGTTTATTTCAGACCTGCCTGTTCGAGGAGGCGGGTGGCATTTTCTTTGTCGGCAATGGTGGTTGCAGATACTTCAGGTGCTTCCAATTTGGCATAAGGTTCCATATTGAACGGGGAAGACACGCCGGCGTGCAGCGGATATTCTGCGCGGACGGAAGTCAAGACCTGCTGTCCTTGTTTGCCGGCAAGGAAGGCGACGAATTTTTGTGCTTCGGCTTTGTTCGGGGAAGATTTCAGCACAGCCGCGCCGGAATAGGTAACGAGTGCGCCGGGGTCTTTGTGGCGGACGAAGTTCAGGCGGGAATGGATGTTGTTCACGCCTTTTTCTTTGGCAAACGCATACCAGTAGTAGTTGTTGATGAGGGCGGCCGGCACTTCGCCGTTTTCGACGGCTTGGAGCGCGACAGTGTTTTTAGCATACAGTTTGCCGTTTTCTTTTAAGCCTTTGAGCCATTTCAGGGCGGCTGCTTCGCCTTTCAGTTTGACGATGGCGACAACCTGTTCCAAGAACGCGCCTGAAGTCGGCACATAACCGATACGGTCTTTCCATTTCGGCGTGGCGTAATTCAGGACGGATTTTTCCAAATCTTTTTCAGACAGTTTGCGGGTGTCGTAAACGACGACGCGCGAACGTCCGCTCAATGCCACCCAGTCTTTTTTGGCGGCAACCGGCACGCCTTTGCGGCGTGTGTCGTTAATCGTTTTTGCGGGGAGGGTTTCTAAGAGATTGGCTGCGGAAAGCGTAACCAGCGGGGGGATTTGTTCGGAATAGAATACGTCGGCGGGGCTTCGGCTGCCTTCTTCTTTGATTTGGCCGGCAAGCTGGTCGCTTTTGCCGCTGTTAATTTTTACTTTGATACCGGTGGCTTGGGTAAAGGCATCGGCAAGTGCCTGCGTGGCTTCTTTGTGTTGACCGTTGTACACGGTAATGTCTGCCAGCGCAGGGGTTGCGGCGGTCAGGGCTGCGGCAAGCAGTGCGTATCGGATAGATGTTTTCATATCGATTTTCTCCTAATGAATGAGAGTGTATATCTTGTTAAGACATAACGGTGTGTAGTGTATTCCTTCTTTTTTATAAATGCAAATAATTATTTTTTTAAATTTGTTGTTGTCCAATCCGGTTATGGTTTGTTCTGACTTGTATTTTTTTCCGTGCATCGCGCCCGTAAGGCGGAAGCGGCGGGTAATGCGTGGCGGAACGGGCAAAAACCGGGCTGTTTCATATTGCCGTACGGGCGGCGGAATGAGGGCAAAGGCGGCATCTTGATTTGCCGGAATACTTGAGAACCCTTCCCTTTAAAATGCCGTCTGAACAGGGTTGCCGGAATAGTATTGCCATCCCAGCAGATACAGTTTGTCGGGGTCTTGCCAATATTGTTCATCCAGACTGTTCAGCAGCGAGGCGGTTTTGTTGTCGAGATGCTGTGTTATATCCCACATTTCTTTTAGGGTTTTACCTTCCGATTGGAGGTGGCGGATTTCTTTGTCCAATGCGTCTGCCGCCCGATGGATCAGCATTGCGCTGTGTACCGCGCCGATTTTTTTCAGAACGGAACAAGTCTTTTCGGCGGCGGGAAAACCCCAGTTGCAGACAAATTGCAGTATGCCGCCGTTGCCGATATCGGCTTCCGCCCGCCAAATCAAAACCAGCTCCTGTTCTCGTCCGTCCATGCTTTCGAGTTTGCCGTCATGCTGTTCAAAAAGTTTGTCCACCGCCTGCCACATCATCTGTTCGAAGCGGTCGGCTTGGGTATCCGTATCGGTCATCGTGTTCTTGCCTTTTAAAAATGCCGTCTGAACATTTCTTCAGACGGCATCGGGGGTTAAGCCAATACTTCACGCCAGCGTTTGACTTGGAGGCGCACTTGTTCCGGCGCGGTACCGCCCAAGTGGTTGCGGGCGTTGAGGCTGCCTTCGGGTGTCAGTACGCCGTACACGTCGTCTGAAATCAGCTTGCTGAAGCCTTGTAGAACTTCGAGCGGCAATTCGCTCAAATCGACGCCGGCTTCATCGGCGTGTCGCACGGCTTGGGCGACGACTTCGTGGGCATCGCGGAAGGGCATACCTTTTTTGACCAGATAATCCGCCAAGTCGGTGGCGGTGGCAAAACCCTGCATCACGGCGGCGCGCATATTGTCGGGTTTGACGGTTACGCCGCGCATCATATCGGCGTAAATCCGCAGTGTGTCGATGAGTGTGTCGGCAGTGTCAAACAGCGGTTCTTTGTCTTCCTGATTGTCTTTGTTGTACGCCAAGGGCTGGGATTTCATCAGGGTAATCAGGCCGATAAGGTGCCCGATAACGCGTCCGGATTTGCCGCGCACGAGTTCGGGCACGTCGGGATTTTTCTTCTGCGGCATGATGGACGAACCTGTGCAGAAACGGTCGGCGATGTCGATAAAGCCGAAACGCGGACTCATCCACAAAATCAATTCTTCAGACAGGCGGCTCAAGTGAACCATAACCAGCGAGGCGGCGGCGGTGAACTCGACGGCAAAATCGCGGTCGGATACGGCATCGAGCGAGTTTTGGCAGATTTGCTCGAAACCCAGTAATTCGGCGGTAATTTCGCGCCGAATCGGGTAGGTCGTACCGGCAAGGGCGGCGGCACCGAGCGGCATACGGTTGACGCGTTTGCGGCAGTCGGCCATGCGCTCGAAATCGCGGCCGAGCATTTCAACGTAGGCGAGCATGTGATGCCCGAAGCTGACCGGCTGGGCAACTTGTAAGTGGGTAAAACCGGGCATGACGGTTTCGGCATTTTGTTCCGCCAAATCAACCAAGGCCGTCTGAAGGTTTTGAATCAGGCTTTGAATAACGGTAATTTGATCGCGCAGCCACAGGCGGATGTCGGTAGCGACTTGGTCGTTGCGGCTGCGGCCGGTGTGCAGGCGTTTGCCCGCATCGCCGATTTTGTCGGTCAGGCGGCGTTCGATGTTCATATGGACATCTTCCAAATCGGACGACCATTCGATTTTGCCGCTGCGGATTTCTTCGAGGATTTCCGCCATACCCCGGCGGATGTCCGCCAAATCGCCTTCGTCCAACACGCCGGTTTCTTTCAACATTTGCGCGTGTGCCAGCGAGCCTTGGATGTCCCATTCGGCAAGCCGTCGGTCGAAACCGATGGAGGCGGTGTATTGTTTGACGAGTTCGGAAACGGGTTCGTTGAAGCGTCCGGACCAGGTTTTGTCGTGCATAAGGATTCCTTGATGTGGTTATTCGGTACGGTATTTTTCCAAAAGGCGGCGGAAGGGTTCGCCGGTTTCGGGGTGTTTCAGGCCGTAGGCGACGGTGGCTTCGAGGTAGCCCAGTTTGCTGCCGCAGTCGTAGCGCGTGCCTTCAAAGGGGTGCGCTAGGACAAATTCGTGATCG
The DNA here is from genome assembly GCF_958267435.1 of Neisseria benedictiae. Lineage (NCBI taxonomy): Bacteria > Pseudomonadati > Pseudomonadota > Betaproteobacteria > Neisseriales > Neisseriaceae > Neisseria > Neisseria benedictiae. The sequence continues at coordinate 39,441 of NZ_CATQFV010000027.1, read as the reverse complement.
AGCAGCTTGGCGATGCCGTCTGTAAGCTGGATTTCGTTGCCCGCGCCGCGCGGCAGTCCGGTCAGTAAGTCGAAAATGCGCGGGGTGAGGATGTAGCGTCCAACAACGGCAAGGTTGGAAGGCGCGTCTTCGGGCTTGGGTTTTTCGACAATGCCGGTAATGCGTTGGAACTGTTTGAGCTGTTCGGTTTCGACGATGCCGTATGAGCCGGTTTGCGATGGTTCAACGGTTTCTACGCCTAAAATGCTGTTGCCGCTGCGTTCGTACACTTCGACCATTTGTTTGAGCGCGCCTTTTGGGGCATCGATTAAGTCGTCAGCCAAAATCACGGCGAAGGGTTCGTCGCCGATGGCGGCGCGGGCGCACAAGACGGCGTGTCCCAAGCCCAGTGCTTCGGCCTGGCGGATGTAGAGGCAGGTAATGTTCGGCGGCAGGATGTTGCGGACGTGTTCCAGAAGTTTGTCTTTATGGCGCATTTCCAACTCGGTTTCGAGTTCGTATGCCTTGTCGAAATGGTCTTCGATGCTGCGTTTGTTGCGTCCGGTTACAAACACCATTTCCGTGCAGCCGGCTTCCACGGCTTCTTCTACGGCGTATTGGATCAGCGGCTTGTCGACGATGGGCAGCATTTCTTTCGGGCTGGCCTTGGTGGCGGGCAGGAAGCGGGTTCCCATCCCTGCGACGGGGAAAACGGCTTTTTTTATCGGTTTCATTCTTTTTCCTTTGTATTGTTTTGATGTTTAAAGGGCGAGTTTGCGGATTAAATCGGCGAGTGCCTGTGCGCGGTGGCTTTCTCGGTTTTTGACCTCCGAATCCAATTCGGCGGCGGTTTTGCCGTGTCCGGGCAGATAAAAATACGGGTCGTAACCGAAACCGTTTTGCCCGAGCGGCGTGTCGTGCCATCGTCCGTGCCATACGCCTTCGGCAATAATCGGACGCGGGTCGTCTTTATGGCGGACAAGAACCAATACGCAGACATAGCAGCAGCTTTTGTCGGCTTTGCCGGCAAGTTCGGCGGCAAGTTTCAGGTTGTTGGCAGAATCGGATTTGGGATTGCTGCCGGCGTATCGGGCGGAATGTATGCCCGGCGCGCCGTTTAAGGCGGCGGCACAGATGCCGCTGTCGTCGGCAAGCGCGGGCAGCCCGCTGTATTCGGCGGCATGGCGTGCTTTTGCCAGCGCGTTTTCGACAAAGGTGGAATAGGGTTCCGGACATTCGGGTATGCCGAATTCGGATTGCGGCAATACGGTGATGCCGTAAGGCTTGAATAAGTTGCCGAATTCTTTGAGCTTGCCGGCATTGCCGCTTGCCAAAACGATTTTTTCCGGTTTTTCAGACATAGCGGTTTTCCTTTGTGGCGGATTGGGCGGCGTGTAGGGATTTGTGCCGCAAATAGAGGGCGAGTGCGCCGATTTGTCCGAACAGCGCGCCGAATGCGAAAAGGAAGGCGGCGACGGCAAAGGCTTTGCTGCCGGCGGTCAGCAGATAAGCACCCAAGAGGACGAGCAGCATAAATGCCAGTGTGAACAGGGCAACAGACAACAGATAGATTTTTCGGCGGTTCATGGCGTTCGGTCGGAAACGGTATGTTCGGATTATATCCGATTGGGACGGCATTCCCTAGAGCTTGGAAAAATGCCGTCTGAAGGGGTGTTCAGACGGCAGGGCAGGCGGATGTTATGCCTGTTTGTTCCAGCGTTCGACGGATTCTTTGATGACTTTTTTCGCTTCTTCCGCATCGCCCCAGGATTCGACTTTGGTCGTACCCGCTTTTTTCAGGTCTTTGTAGTGGTTGAAGTGGAACTCGATTTGTTTGATGAGCTGTTGCGGCAAATCGGACAAAGTTTTGTAGGCGTTGCCGTTATTGCGGTCGTCGGCGGGGACGCAGACGATTTTGTCGTCTACTTCGCCGTCGTCAACGAATTTCATCACGCCGATAACGCGCGCTTCCAAGAATACGCCGGTTGCCAGAGGTTGTTCGGTAACGAGCAGTACGTCCAATTCGTCGCCGTCTTCGTCCAAAGTTTGCGGGATGAAGCCGTAGTTGGTCGGTTTGGCGAAGATGGCGGGTTCGACGCGGTCGAGTTGGAATGCGGCGAGTTTGCGGTTCCACTCGATTTTGTGGTTGCTGCCGGCGGGGATTTCGTTGACGACGTTGATGATGCCGCCGTCCACGTCGCCCGGGGTCAGGATTTGGTTGAAGTCTGCCATTTTGTTTCCTTTATTTGGGAAGGTTTGAAGTTTGAAAGTATAGCACAAACGTCCGGCTGAAAATGCGCCCGATGCCGTCTGAAAGGGTGTACGGGCGCGTGTTACCGTTTGCCCAAAAACCTGCCCAGTTCCAAAATCGCGCGCCTGTTGGACGGGGAAAACACTTTTTCCGCCGCTTCTTCCAAGCCGAACCAGCCGTAGGAGACGTGTTCTTCAGGCTGCAGGACGATGGGCGTATCGCGCGGGATTTCGGCCCAGAAGACGTGTTCGCGGTTTTCAAACACGCCTTTGGGATAGCGGTGCCGCCAGTGGTGGTAGATTTCGTAAACCGTGCTGTCGTGCCGGTCTTGAAGCTGCCCGTCCGCCAGCAGGATGCCGGTTTCTTCCCATACTTCGCGCCTTGCCGTTTGAGCGACGGTTTCGCCCGGTTCGAGGCTGCCGGTTACCGACTGCCAAAATCCTTTCGGATGCGTGCGTTCGATGAGGAGGATGCCGCCGTCCCCGCTATAAAGGACGACCAGTGCGGAGACGGGGTATTTGAGCGGTTTTGCCATCGGCATCTTTCGGCGGGCTGCGGTAATGAAGGGGCTGATTATAGCAAACGCCGCACGTTATGGCGTTTGTCCTTTTCCGCATCCTTTCCCGTCCGGGCGGCGCGCGCCGGCGTTTGCCGGTAAATTTTCCGTTGTGTCAAAAAGATAAGGGCGGTTGTGATTTTAATGCTTGCCAAAGCGTCGGGTGGGAACTATAATCCGCAACTTATCGAGTCGGAGTGTGGCGCAGTCTGGTAGCGCACTTGCATGGGGTGCAAGGGGTCGAAGGTTCGAATCCTTTCACTCCGACCAAAAAACATAAGGCAGCCGTTTTTGAAACGGCTGCTTTTTTGTCCGTGTTTTCCGTCCGTATCGCGGGCGGAGCGTTTCAAAATGCCGTCTGAAAAGTTTTCAGACGGCATTTTTTTATTTCTTCCAGTAGGCAGGGGTGAAGAGGATGAAGACAGTGAAGATTTCCAGCCTGCCCAAGAGCATGGCGGTAACGCAGATCCATTTCTGCATCACGTCCAAACCGGCGTAATTGCCGGCGGGCCCGACTTCGCCCAGGCCGGGGCCGGAATTGGTGATGCAGGCGATGACGGCGGTGAAGGCGGTGGTAAATTCCATACCGCTCGCCATCAGCAGGAAGCTGAAGAGGACGACGGTCATAAAGTAGATGAAGATGAAGGACATAACGGTCAGCGCGAGGCGGTCGGGTATGGCCTTGCCGCTGATTTTGACGGTGCGGACGGCTTTGGGGTGCAGCAGCACCATCATTTCGCGCAGGCTGAATTTGAACAGGACGAGGGCGCGTATGGTTTTGATGCCGCCGCCGGTCGAGCCGGAGCTGGCGAGGATGTTGGCGAGGAAAAACATCCACAGGGAAATCAGGAGCGGCCATTGTGCGAAGTCGGTGTTGGACAGCCCGTTTGCCAATCCGATGGAGACGAAGTTGAAGGCGGTGTAGCGCAGGGATTCGATGAAGCCGGCGTAATGGCCGGTGTGCCACAGGTACAGGGCGGCGGCAAGGATGCTGCCGGAGAGCAGCAGCAGCATTGTCCGGCATTCTTCGTCTTTCCAATAGGTTTTGAGGCTGCGGCTGTTGAGGGCGGCGAAATGGCTGGCAAAATTGATGCCGCCGAAAATAGTGAAAACGATGATGACCGCCTCGATGAGGGGGGAGTTGTAATAAGCTATGCTGGCATCGTGGGTGGAAAACCCGCCCAGCGAGAGGGTCGCCATCGCGTGACAGACGGCATCGAACCAGCCCATCCCGGCAAAATGCAGGCAGGCTGTCGCGAGGATGGTGATCAGGGTGTAGCCGAACCAGAGTTTTTTCGCCACTTGGGAAATGCGCGGCGACATTTTGCTTTCTTTGTCAATGCCGGGGATTTCGGCTTTGAATAACTGCGTGCCGCCTACGCCGAGCATAGGCAGGATGGCGACGGCAAGGACGATGATGCCCATCCCGCCCAGCCAGTTGAGCATATGCCGCCAAAAGTTGACGGATGGGGCGAGCCCGTCGACGTGGGGGATGACGGTCGCGCCGGTGGTGGTCAGTCCCGACATCGATTCAAAAAATGCGTCGGTAAAGCCCATATTCGGGAAATACAGGTACATCGGCATCGCAGCCATAGCGGCAAACGCCAGCCACAACATCAGGACGAGGGTGAAGCCGTCGCGCGGGCGCAGTTCGCGCCTGAACCGGAGGGTGGCGAGCCGGACGATGCACGAGCCGGAAAGGGTAACGGTCGCGGTGGTGGCGAAGGCGGTGTACGCGCCGTCCGAAAAGGCGTAGGAGAGGGCGGCGGGTATCAGCAGGATAAAGGAAAACAGCATACCCAGTCGGGAGAGGACGTGGGCGATGGGCAGGATTTTGTGCATAGTGGGGCGGTCCGTTATTTTGCGAAGCTTTTCCAGTCTATGCCGTTGGCGGCTTGGACTTGGGTAATTTCTTCCGTTTCGAGGTTGACGGCGGTCAGTTGCCCGCCCCACAGCGCGCCGGTGTCCAGCGAGATGACGTTGTCGGCATTCGTGTAGCCCAGCGAGGACCAGTGTCCGAAGATGATGGTGTGGTCGAGGTTTTGCCGGTCGGGGGCTTTGAACCACGGGCGCAGGTAAAGCGGCATTTTTTTCACTGTGGATTTGTAGTCGAAATCCAGTTCGTTTTTAAAGGTCAGGGCGCGCATCCGCGTGAAGGCGTTGACGATAAAGCGCAGGCGGGCATAGCCTTCCAAACCTTCGTCCCACGCGGCCGGTTTGTTGCCGTACATTTTGGAGAAGAATTTGACGTATTTTTTGCCGCGCAGTTCGGCTTCGGCTTCTCCGGCGAGCGATTCGGCTTTGGTTATGCGCCATTGCGGCAGGATGCCGGCGTGTACCATCACGCGGCTGCCCTCGCGTATCAACAGCGGTTGCGCGCGCAGCCAGTCGAGCATTTTTCTGCCGTCGGGGTGTTTGAGTATGGGTTCGATTGTGTCGCTGCGTTTGGGCGCGCCTTCGCCGCAGCCGACGGCAAGCAGGTGCAGGTCGTGGTTGCCGAGGACGATTTGCACGCTGTTTTCGTGCCGGATGCAGAATTGCAGCGTTTCGAGGGATTTCGGGCCGCGGTTGACGATGTCGCCCGTCAGCCAGAGGGTGTCTGTGCCGTGGTTGAAGCCGATTTTGCCGAGCAGCGCGGTCAGTTCGTCGAAACAGCCTTGGATGTCGCCGATTGCGTAATGTGCCATTGCGGGTGTTGTGAAGTGGGAAAGTGTTGCGGTTCGGACGGCACGGTTGGAAATCTTATGCCGTCCGAACGTGGAATTATGCGTTCAAAACGAGGACGGCTTCGGCTTCGACCTGCACGCCTTTGGGCAGCGTGGCAACGCCGACGGCGGCGCGGGCGGGGAACGGCTCGGCGATAAATTCTGCCATCACTTCGTTGAAGACGGCGAAGTTGCCCAAGTCAGTCAGATAGGCGTTGAGTTTGACGATGTCGTCCAGCGAACCGCCTGCCGCTTCGGCGACGGCTTGCAGGTTTTTAAAGACCTGGCGCGCTTCGGCGCGGAAATCGCCGTTGCCGACAACGGTCATGGTGGCGGGATCGAGGGGGATTTGACCGCTCATGTAAACGGTGTCGCCCGCGCGCACGGCTTGGCTATATGCGCCGATGGCGGCAGGGGCTTTGTCGGTGTGAATGATGGTTTTGGCCATGATTTTCTCCTGAAACGGATGCGTGTGAAAGGGAAACGCGGTGTTGCGGATTATCGTACAAAACCGCCGGCTTGTGTAGTTTCAGACGGCATGGATGTTGAAAACAAAAAACCGCCGAAGGCTCGGCGGTTTGCGGAATAAGGCGTATATCAGAATTTGACGCGCACGCCGGCGGACAGTTCGCTGGAACGGACGTTTTTGACAGTGTTGACTTTGCCGATGTAGTTGTAGCGGTAGCCGGCATCCAAATCGACATTCGGGGTAACGGCATAGCTTACGCCCGCCAATACGCCGAGGCCGGTGGAGGTTTGGCTGAAGCTGTCGCTGCCGCCCAAGTCGACGGAGGCGCGGTTGAGGCTCAAGCGCGCGCCCAGATACGGTTTGACGGGTGATTGGGTGTCGAAGTCGTAAATGGCGGACGCGCCGATGCTGTAAAGTTTGACATCGGTGGATGCGGCTTTATAGTTTTTGTAGCGCGTGTAATCGACGGCGAAGCGGAGGTCGTTGATGCGGTAGCCTGCGGAGATGCGCGGGCTGAAGCCTTTGGCAGAACCTAAAGAGCTTGAGGCTTTGGCGTGTGCGGCATCGGCTTGGACGTAAAAGCCGGATGCGCCTTCTGCCAGTGCGGCGGCCGGGAGGGCGAGGGCAATCAGTGCGGCAAGTGCTTTTTTCATATTTTGGTTCCTTTATGGTTAGGGAGAAAAATTGTTAAGAATCCGTTAAAGAATCCTGCCGTATTATACTGAAATTTTCTTTTTGCATCGTAATATTTTCAATGCCTCAAGATACGCGGCGGCATCCGGCTGCTCTGCCGACGGCAAAGCCGTTAACCCGCGCGTTGCCCTTAAACGGCGGCATCACGCGGCGGACGGGTGGAACTTGCAAACGGTTTGGAAAAAACCGCAAAGGCGCGGCGGCGGTATCTGTCGGATTGTTGCAGGCGCAGGCGTACGGTTTTTTGTGTGCGGCGTTGCCTTAAGCGTCGGACATTTCCGGCGGCGGTTGTGCCGTCTGAAACGCCCGGTGGGGGATGCGGCTGCGTTTTCCATCGATAGGCATATTTGCCGGCCGCGTTCGGGGCGGGTTTTCCCAGGCGGCCGCCGATTTGTTTGCGCTTAGTATAGTGGATTAACAAAAATCAGGACAAGGCGACGAAGCCGCAGACAGTACAAATAGTACGGCAAGGCGAGGCAACGCCGTACTGGTTTTTGTTAATCCACTATAAAAAACACTGCAACAAATCGTTTAAAAACAAGCGTCCTTTTTCGGTCGGGCGGAACACGGTCGGGTCGGTTTCCAGCAAACCTTTTTGCCTTGCCGTTTCGATTTGCGCCATGATTTTGGCACTCGGTACGCCCGTGCGCTCCTGCAACATCGCGGCGGGTACGCCGTCGGTCAGGCGCAGGGCGTTCATCATAAACTCGAACGGCAAATCTTCGGCGGCAACGGTTTTGCGTTCGACGGCTTCACTCGGTTGGCTTTGCATTAAGGCGAGATAGTCGTTGGGATGGCGGCGGCGGATGGTGCGCTCAATGCGGTCGGGATAGGAGATTTTGCCGTGCGCGCCCGCGCCTATGCCCAAATAATCGCCGAACTGCCAGTAGTTCAAATTGTGGCGGCACTGCATGGCGGGTTTTGCGAAAGCGGATGTTTCGTAGTGGATAAAGCCGCCGTTTTCCAATGCGCCGTGTACCGCGTCTTCGATGTCCAACGCCGCTTCGTCTTGCGGCAAACCTTTCGGCGGCGTATGACCGAACGGCGTGTTCGGTTCCATCGTCAGATGATACGCGCTGATGTGGGTTGCGCCCGTAGTGATAGCGGTTTGTACGTCGTTCAATGCCGTCTGAACGGTTTGGTTCGGCAGGGCGTACATCAAGTCGATATTGACTTTATCAAATAATTTCAAGGCGGTATCTATGGCGGTTAAGGCTTCTTTGCCATTGTGGACGCGCCCCAGCCTTGAGAGCATATCGTCGTTGAAGCTTTGTACACCAATAGAAAGCCGCGTAATGCCTGCGTCTTTAAATCCTTGAAACTTCTCGATTTCAAACGTACCCGGATTGGCTTCCAAGGTAATTTCTGCTTCCGGCTGCAAGCGCAACAGCGAACGCACGCCGCTTAACAAGCGGTCAATAGACTCCGCCTGAAACAGGCTGGGCGTACCGCCGCCGAAAAATATCGTTTCCACCGGCCTGCCCCAAATATTGGGTAATTCAAGCTGCAAATCGGTCAGCAGCGCGTCGATATAGGCGGCTTCGGGCAATCCGTTTTTCAGGCTGTGGGAATTGAAGTCGCAATACGGGCATTTTTTGATGCACCACGGGATGTGGATGTAGAGTGACAGGGGCGGCAGGGCGGTGAGTCGGGTGCGGTTTGGAAAGGAAATGGTGTGCATGGTGTGGTTCGGAAAAGTGGGCAATGCCGTCTGAAGGCGGTTCAGACGGCATAGGTTCAGCCGAGCAGGGTAAGTAGTTCGGCTTCGCTGAGGACGGAAACGCCCAAGGTATTGGCTTTTTCCAGCTTGCTGCCAGCGGCTTCTCCGGCGACGACGTAATCGGTTTTTTTGGACACGCTGCCGGAAACTTTGCCGCCTGCGGCTTCGATTAATGCTTGGGCTTGGTCGCGTTTGAGGGTGGGCAGGGTGCCGGTTAACACGAAGGTTTTGCCTGCTACGGCTTTATTGATGCCGTCTGAACCTTGCGCCGCTTCGTCTTCAGACGGCATTTGCGCGAAGAAGGTTTTCAGGTTTTCGAGCAGGGCGGCGTTTTGTGCTTCGCTGCGCCACGCCTGCCAGTCGGCAGGGAGGGCTTTGTCGGTTTGCAGCCCTTCTATACTTTGACCGGCAAGTTCCCATAAGGCTTGGGCTTTGTTTTCGCTGATTTTGAAACCGGGCAGGCGGGCGATCCAGCGTTGCGGCTCGGCGTGGCGGGCGGGGAGGATGGTAACGGCTTGGGTTTGCGGGGCAACGCCTGCGGCGAGCAGCTCGTTTATCATCGCCTGCTGTGCGTCTTGGGCGAAGAAGTGGGCGATGGAGTGGGCGACGACGGTGCCGATGTCGGGCAGGCAGGCGAGGATGGGTTCGGGGGCGCGGCGGACGTGTTCCAACGAGCCGAATGCCTGCGCCAGTGTTTTTGCGGTGCGTTCGCCGACGTGGCGGATGCCGAGCGCGAACAGGAAGCGGGCGAGTTCGGGTGTTTTGCTGGCTTCTATGCCTGCAAGGATGTTTTCCGCCCACTTGACCGGCTGTTTTTTATGTTTGCCCGACGCGCCGACCGAACTGCCTTCAGACGGCATTTGATCCAATTCGGCAACGGTTTTGTCCGCCGCTTCCTTCATTTTTTGCAGGGTCGGAATATCGAGGCGGTAGAGGTCGGCGAAGTGGCGGACGAGGTCTTGGGCGACAAGCTGTTCGATTTGTTTTTCACCCAAGCCGTCGATATCCATGGCTTTGCGCGAGGCAAAGTGGATTAAGCCTTGCGCGCGTTGCGCCTGACAAAGCATGCCGCCGCTGCATCGGGCGACGGCTTCGCCTTCTTCGCGTTCGATTTCGCTGCGGCAGATGGGGCAATGGGTCGGCAGGCGGTAGGGCTTGTGGAGCGGAACGGATTGGGTTTGGTTTGCAGCCGGTGCTTCGGCAAACAGGTCGTCTTGTTGGTATTTGATGCCGTCTGAAACGGCAACGGCGGTTTCCTGCATCGGGCGGCGTTCGAAAATCACGCGCACGACTTCGGGAATCACGTCTCCGGCGCGGCGCACGACGACGGTATCGCCGACGCGCACGTCTTTGCGCGATACTTCGTCCTGATTGTGCAGAGTGGCGTTGGTTACGGTTACGCCGCCGACGAATACGGGTTGCAGGCGGGCGACGGGGGTAACCGCGCCGGTACGCCCGATTTGCACGTCAATCGCTTCGACGACGGTCAGGGCTTCTTCGGCGGGGAATTTGTGGGCAATCGCCCAGCGCGGCGCGCGGGAGATGAAGCCGAGTTCGCGCTGTTGTGCCAAGCTGTTGACTTTGACCACCATGCCGTCGATTTCGTAGGGCAGTTCGGGGCGTTTTTGCTGCATTTGTTCGTAAAACGCCAATACTTCGTCGATATTTTTGAAACAGCCGAAATTGCCGTTGGGCAGACTGAAGCCGAGTTCTTGGAAATAGGCGAGTTCTTGGATGTGTTCTTCCGCAATCAAACCGCCTTGCTGGCGGGCGACGGAGTAGGGGAAAAAGTGCAGTTTGCGTTGCGCAGTGATGCGCGAATCGAGTTGGCGCAGGCTGCCGGCGGCGGCGTTGCGCGGATTGGCAAAGGGTTTTTGCCCGTTTTCGGCTTGGCGTTTATTGAGGGCGGCGAAATCGGCTTTGAGCATTAGCACTTCGCCGCGTACTTCGATGAGTTCGGGCGCATTTTCGCCGTGCAGCCGCAGGGGGATATTGGCGACGGTTTTGACGTTTTGGGTAACGTCTTCGCCCGTCGTACCGTCGCCGCGTGTTGCTGCTTGAATCAATACGCCGTCGCGGTAGAGCAGGCTGATGGCGAGGCCGTCGAATTTAGGTTCGATAACGTATTCGGGTTTGCCGCCGTCCAAACCATCGCGCACGCGTTGGTCGAAGGCGTACATTTCGGCATGGTCGAACACGCCGTTTTCATCTTGCGGGGAGAAGGCGTTGGTCAGCGACAGCATCGGCACTTCGTGGCGCACTTCGGCAAAGCCTGCCAAAGGTTCGCCGCCGACACGCTGAGTCGGGCTGTCGGGCAGTTTGAGCTCGGGATGGTTTAACTCCAACGCTTCGAGTTCGCGGAATAATTTGTCGTATTCGGCATCGGGTACGCTGGGCGCGTCGAGGGTGTAGTATTCGTAGGCGTAGCGGTTGAGGAGGTCGGTGAGGCGGCGGATGTGTTGTGCGGCAAATTGTTTTATATCACTATCAGATGGTTTAAGAAGATTGGTAAGGTTAGTGTTATGTTTTGAGTTTGGATTCATGAGAGAAGGTTTTCAGACGACCTTTGTCTGATACGGGATGAAACGGGCAAAGGTCGTCTGAAAAATGATAGGTTGAAAACAGCTGAATTTTACCCGAAAAAAAGCGGATATGCCGTAACGACATATCCGCTTTGATTGCATTCGATTTTATGAGAACAGGCGTAGGGCGGTTTTGCCGCCCGGTTCGATACCGACTTTGAGCATCTCGGACTGACGCGCCAAAACGTAGGTGCGTACGTCTTTGAGCCATTGGGTAGAAACTTCTTCCATTTTGTCGTTGACCAGATTCAGGTTCAACTGGCCGGACAGGCGTACCGCCAAATCCATAAAGAGGTCGTCGAAGGTTTTTTCGCCTGCCGGAGAGTGCGGGATGTCGAGCAGCATACTGAAGCCTTTGTAGGACTGGTTGTCCAAAAGGGCATTGGTAAACGGCTCGTTGTTGAGCGTGCAGATGGAGAACATGGTCGAACCCGACGTGTCGGTATAGTGGAACGCGCCGTCGTCTTCCAAGACGAAACCCACGCCCGTTACGGCGGAACGCAGTTCTACGCCGCTGATGCTGGTCGGGGAAACCAAATGGATGGCGATGGTCTGGTCGACGCGCGCGCAGAATGCGTCCAGTGCGGAAGCCACTTCGATAAAGGCGGCAAGGTCGGTGTGCAGCGTCTGACCACCCATGCTTTGTGCGAATGCATCCACCTGACGGTTGAAGGCGGAGAGCTCTTCTTGCGAGGCGAGCCCGTTGCGGCTGACCGCTTGGATGCCGACGATGAAGGCTTGGTAGCGGATGCCGGGGATGGGTTCGGCGACTTGGAAGTGGTCGTCCATGGTGCAACCGATGATTTGGTAGCGGTGGCGGTTGGAGAGGCGTGGCAGTGCGTGAAGTTCTTTGGCTTCTGTCAGCGCGATATAGGAAATGAAATCGAAGCGCACATCAAACCAAGGTAATTCGACTTTAGACAGTTCTTTGAGCGTAATCAGCGGTTTTGCCGGCGTTTGCGGAACGGGAACGGGTTTTGCCGGCGCGTCGGCAGGTTTCGGTGCGGAATGTCCGGTTTGGGGTTCGGAAACGGTGTGGGCGGAGTTGCCGATAATGCCGCTTTCTTCCAAGGCGGTTTCGATTTCGGTTTTGAACGGGGAGGCTTTTGCCTGTTTCTGCTTGGCAATGTAGACGGCATCCTGTTCTTGCAGGTTGCGCATGGCGGGGTCTTGGGGTTTTGCCGTTTTTCTGACCGCCGGTTGGGGTTTCGGCATCATGACCGGCCCGCCGGACGGTTTGCCGTCGCGGACATGGCTGGTTTTGCTGTTGAGCAGGGCATCTTTGTCGGAGTGTCCGAACTGGTCGCGTACTTTTTTGCGGTATTGGTTTTCCTGATACATGTTGTAGGCGACAACGGCGAGGACGGCGGCGAGGAACAGTACGATGTAAATCATGGCAATCACTTTAAATTTCGAGATGCAGGATACGCAAAGTGCGGGTACTGCGGTTAAATCGGGCTTGCGTTTCCGGCAGTCTGACGGAACGGCCGGTTATAACGTTTGAATTATAACGAAAATTGCAGGGTCTGACAGCAGTGTGTCGAAATAAGCGGAAATTTTCCGAAATGCTGTCTGAAATCTGTGGTTTTCAGACGGCATTTCTGTCCACGGGAAACCCTTTCCCCCGTATCCGCCGCCAGTCGAAAAAATGGCCGGGGTCGGTTTTGCGGCCGGGTGCGATGTCTTGGTGTCCCGTTACCGCCGTGATGGGGTAGCGGCGGCAGATTGCGTCCAACAAGGCTTCGAGCGAACGGTATTGCGCTTCGGCAAACGGCTCGAAATCGCAGCCTTCCAGTTCGATGCCGATGGAAAACGCGTTGCATTTTTCCCGTCCGCGAAACGAGGATACACCGGCATGGTATGCCATATTGTCGCAGGAAACGAACTGCACCGTTTCGCCGCCGCGTTTGATTAAGAAATGGCTGGATACGCGCAAAGTGTGTATCAGGCTGAAGAACGGATGTCCGTCGGGGTCGAGCCGGTTGGCAAACAGCTTTTCCACCGCATCCGTGCCGTATTTGAACGGCGGCAGCGAGATATTGTGCAACACGACAAGGGAAACCGTTTCCCCCGTTTCCCTCGGGCTGAAATTGGGCGACGGGGTATGGCGTATGCTTTGAAGCCAGCCGTTTTGCCAGTGTGCTTCGGCGTGATTGTCCATGATGTTCTTCCTGTCCGGCGGGCAAATTGGGTTATACTGTCGCCCGAATTTTAAGACGTATTCCGAATGCTGGGAATCCTACCATGTTGAAAAAATTGTTGAAATGGTCTGCCGTTTTTTTAATCGCGGCGGCAGCCGTTTTCGCCGCGCTGCTTTTCGTCCCTAAAGACAACGGCAGGGCATACCGAATCAAGATTGCCAAAAACCAGGGTATTTCGTCGGTCGGCAGGAAACTTGCCGAAGACCGCATCGTGTTCAGCAGGCATATTTTGACGGCGGCAGCCTACGTTTTGGGTGTGCACAACAGGCTGCACACGGGGACGTACAGGCTGTCGTCCGAAGTGTCTGCTTGGGATATTTTGCAGAAAATGCGCGGCGGCAGACCGGATTTGGTTACCGTACAGATTATCGAAGGTTCGCGTTTTTCGCATATGAGGAAAGTCATCGACGCAACGTCCGATATCGGACACGACACCAAAGGCTGGAGCAATGAAAAACTGATGGCGGAAGTTGCACCCGATGCCTTCAGCGGCAATCCCGAAGGGCAGTTTTTCCCCGACAGCTACGAAATTGATGCGGGCGGCAGCGATTTGCAGATTTACCAAACCGCCTACAAGGCGATGCAACGCCGTCTGAACGAGGCATGGGCAGGCAGGCAGGACGGGCTGCCTTATAAAAACCCTTATGAAATGCTGATTATGGCGAGCCTGATCGAAAAGGAAACCGGGCATGAAGCCGACCGCGACCATGTCGCTTCCGTCTTCGTCAACCGCCTGAAAATCGGTATGCGCCTGCAAACCGACCCGTCCGTGATTTACGGCATGGGTGCGGCATACAAGGGCAAAATCCGTAAAGCCGACCTGCGCCGCGACACGCCGTACAACACCTACACGCGCGGCGGTCTGCCGCCGACCCCGATCGCGCTGCCCGGCAAGGCGGCACTCGATGCCGCCGCCCATCCGTCCGGTGAAAAATACCTGTATTTCGTGTCCAAAATGGACGGCACGGGCTTGAGCCAGTTCAGCCATGATTTGACCGAACACAATGCCGCCGTCCGCAAATATATTTTGAAAAAATAAACCATGCCGTCTGAAAAGTTTGTGTTTTCAGACGGCATATCCTTGTCGGGAAAACTAATATGAAACCGCAATTCATCACTTTGGACGGCATAGACGGTGCCGGCAAATCCACCAACCTTGCCGTCATCAAAGCATGGTTTGAACGGAGGGGGCTGCCCGTGCTGTTCACGCGCGAGCCGGGCGGAACGCCGGTCGGTGAGGCCTTGCGCGAAATCCTGCTCAACCCTGAAACCAAAGCCGGTTTGCGTGCGGAAACACTGATGATGTTCGCCGCCAGAATGCAGCATATTGAAGACGTGATATTGCCCGCGCTTTTAGACGGCATCCATGTCGTGTCCGATCGTTTTACCGATGCGACCTTCGCCTATCAGGGCGGCGGGCGGGGGATGCCGTCTGAAGACATTGAAATATTGGAACATTGGGTGCAGGGCGGTTTGAAACCGGATTTGACCCTGCTGTTGGATGTGCCGCTGGAAGTATCGATGGCGCGTATCAGGCAGACGCGCGAGAAAGACCGGTTCGAGCAGGAGCAGGCGGATTTCTTTATGCGTGTGCGCGGCGTTTATCTCGACCGAGCCGCCGCCTGCCCGGAACGGTACGCCGTTATCGACAGTAACCGCAGCTTGGATGAAGTCAGAAATACCATAGAAAACGTGTTGGACGGACATTTCGGCTGTTGATGCGGCAAATATTGAAACAAGCGCATCCGCCCGCGCCGAAAATCAAATGGCAGTGCCGCAGGTGAAAATGGCGGTATGCGCCAAACTTTCGGCATGATAGAATTACGCTCAGTTACAAGGCAGGATGCGTCGGCAATATTAACGAACCGCCCGTAACATGATGACCCGAAAGCGTTTCGGACAGTCCGATTCAAATCTTTTTCTCGCAACAGGATTGACACATGGAAAACTCATTAAAAGAAGCCGCCCTGCAGTTCCACGAATTCCCCGTGCCGGGCAAAATCTCCGTTACCCCAACCAAATCTCTGGCCACTTCTAAAGATTTGGCGTTGGCGTACTCTCCTGGCGTAGCCGCTCCTTGTATGGAAATCCATGCCGATCCGCAAACTGCCTACAAATACACTGCCAAAGGCAACTTGGTCGCCGTTATTTCCAACGGTACGGCCGTTTTGGGCTTGGGCGACATCGGCGCGCTGGCGGGCAAACCCGTGATGGAAGGCAAAGGCGTATTGTTCAAAAAATTCGCCGGTGTGGATGTGTTCGATATCGAAATCGATGAAAAAGACCCGCAAAAACTGGTGGACATCATCGCCGCTTTAGAGCCGACCTTCGGCGGCATCAACCTCGAAGACATCAAAGCACCCGAGTGTTTCTACATCGAACGCGAATTACGCAAACGCTGCAAAATCCCCGTGTTCCACGACGACCAGCACGGCACGGCCATCATTACTGCCGCCGCCGTATTGAACGCCCTGCGTTTTACCGGCCGTAAAATCGAAGAAGCGACCTTGGTATGTTCCGGTGCGGGCGCGGCCGCGATTGCCTGCTTGAACCAACTGCTGGATTTGGGCTTGAAACGCGAAAACGTAACCGTTTGCGACTCCAAAGGCGTGATTTACCAAACCCGTGAAGACAAAGACCGCATGGATGAGTCCAAACAGTTCTACGCCATTGAAGACAACGGCCAGCGCGTATTGGCCGATGCGGTTAAAGGCAAAGACATCTTCTTGGGTCTGTCCGGCGCGAACCTGCTGACCCCCGAAATGTTGAACACCATGAACGAAAAACCCATCGTGTTCGCTATGGCCAACCCGAATCCGGAAATCCTGCCGCCGCTGGCGAAAGAAACCCGTCCGGACGTGGTTATCGGCACCGGCCGTTCAGACTTTCCGAACCAAGTCAACAATGTATTGTGCTTCCCGTTCATCTTCCGCGGCGCGTTGGATGTCGGCGCGACGACCATCAACGAAGAAATGAAACGCGCCTGCGTGTATGCGCTGGCAGATTTAGCGATGGAAGAGGTAACCGAAGAAGTGGTTGCTGCTTACGGTAAGAAATTCGAATTCGGCGCGGAATACCTGATTCCGACCCCGTTCGACTCCCGCCTGCTGCCTCGCGTCGCTACGGCTGCCGCCAAAGCAGCGATGGAAAGCGGCGTGGCAACCCGTCCGATTGCCGACTTTGAAGCCTACGCCGCCAAGCTGGGCGGATGGAAGCTGTAAGCCGTTTGTGGTTAAAATGCCGTCTGAACTGTTTTCAGGCGGTATTTTGCTGTCCGACGATTTGAAACCTGTCCCAAAAAGGAAAAATATGGAACCCGTCCGTTACAACATCAACAACACGCCTGAAATCCAAAACGACAACGCCCCCGTCATGACGACAGGACAATGGGTGTTGACGATGATTGTTTTCATGATTCCTTTGGTCAACATCATTATGCTTTTTGTTTGGGCGTTCGGCAGAGGCAACCCCAACCGTGCCAATTTCTGTAAAGCACTATTGCTTATTTACCTTGTTGGTTCGCTTATCGGTTTGATTTTCATATTGCTTATAGGTGGATCTGCATCGGGTACGCATTATTAAGGCACCGGCTGATTCTGCTTCGCAGATTTGTATCGAATATGCCGAATTGTTTCAAATTTCATACCCTTATTGAACGGCATTGGCAAAAACCTTATCCGGTTTTGTCTTTTCTGCTTAAGCCGCTCTCCGGGCTGTTTGCCAAAATTGCGGTAAAACGGCGGGTGGATTTTTTATCGGGAAAACGGCAAAGCGAAAAGCTGTCCGTGCCTGTGGTCGTGGTCGGCAATATTCACGCGGGTGGGACGGGGAAAACGCCGATTGTTGCCGCGCTGGTGTCGGGTTTGCAGGAAAAGGGCGTCAAGGTCGGCATCATCAGCCGAGGCTACGGGCGCAAGGGTAAGGCAGTTCATGTATTGAATGCCGAGAGCCGAGCGGAAGATGCGGGCGATGAGCCTTTGCTGCTGTTCCGCAAAACCGGTGCGCCGACGGCTGTGGGCAGCAGCCGTGCGGAGGCAGGCAGGGCGTTGCTGGCGGCGCATCCCGACATCGGACTGATTGTGGCGGACGACGGTTTGCAGCATTACGCCCTGCGGCGAGATGTGGAAATCGCGGTGTTTCCGGCGGCGGATACGGGGCGTACGGATTTGGACTTGCTGCCCAACGGCAGTTTGCGCGAACCTTTGTCGAGATTGGAAAGCGTGGATGCGGTCGTCGTCAGCGGCGGAGAGGCGGATGCGCCGTTTAGGTCGTCTGAAAATATGTTTCACAGCCGTATCGAAACGGGGCAAATTTACCGTTTGAACCGGCCGTCCGAAAAATTGGATTGGGCAGGTTTGGGAAATCAAACCGTTGCGGCAGTCGCCGGTATCGCCAAGCCGGCGCGGTTTTTCGATTCGTTGCGGAATATGGGCATTACCTTGAAGCAAACCGTCGCGCTGCCCGACCACGCTGATATTTCGGCGGCAGATTTGCCCGATGCGGACGCGGTAATTATTACGGAAAAGGATGCGGTCAAGTTTTCAGACGGCATTTGCGCCGATAATGTTTGGGTGCTGCCGGTTTGTGCGATAATCGAACCTGATTTGGCGGCGTTTGTGTTTGAGCGGCTGGAAGGAGTGCTAAAGGTCGTCTGAAAGCACGGTTTGGGCGAAATTATTAAAAATGCCTCACGCCGTCATTCCCGCGCAGGCGGGAATCTAAGTCTCGAATTTTCAGGAATGACTAGGAGGCTTTAGAAATCCCAAATCTCCGGATTTCCACTTGGGCAGGAATGAGAAAACCGGTCGTATTTTTTATCTGCATTAATCATTCGTTAAAGGAGTGGATATGAAACTGAAAACCTTGTTGTTGCCCTTCGCCACGCTGGCATTGTGTGCCGGCGCATTTGCCGCCCCGCCCAGCGACGCGTCGCTGGAGCGTTGGCTGGATACGCAGAATTTTGACCGGGATATAGAAAAAAATATGATTGAGGGCTTTAATGCCGGATTTAAACCGTATGCGGACAAAGCCCTTGCTGAAATGCCGGAAGAGAAAAAAGATCAGGCGGCAAAAGCCTTTAACCGCTATCGTGAGAATGTTTTGAAAGATTTGATCACGCCCGAAGTGAAACAGGCTGTCCGCAATACTTTATTGAAGAATGCCCGTGAGATATACACGCAAGAAGAAATTAACGGCATGATTGCCTTTTACGGTTCGCCTGTCGGTCAGTCCGTCGTTGCCAAAAATCCGCGCTTAATCAAGAAATCGATGAGTGAAATAGCGGTATCTTGGACTGCATTATCAGGGAAAATCGCGCGACATCATCTGCCCGAGTTTACGGAAGAGTTGCGGCGCATCATCTGCGGCGGTAAAAATCCCGATGCGGGCTGCAAGCAGGCCGGACAGGTTGGGAAAAGGCATCAGAAATAAATAATAGCCGCCTGAAATATTGCAGAGGGCATCCGATTGATTAAACCATTATAGTGGATTAACAAAAACCAGTACGGCGTTGCCTCGCCTTAGCTCAAAGAGAACGATTCTCTAAGGTGCTGAAGCACCAAGTGAATCAGTTTGTACTGTCTGCGGCTTCGCCGCCTTGTCCTGATTTTTGTTAATCCACTATAAACTCGAAAGAGACCCTATGGAAAAAAAATTCTTAGACATCCTCGTCTGCCCCGTTACCAAAGGCAGGCTGGAATATCATCAGGACAAACAGGAATTGTGGAGCCGTCAGGCGAAGCTGGCGTATCCGATTAAAGACGGCATTCCCTATATGCTGGAAAACGAAGCGCGAGCGTTGAGCGAAGAGGAACTCAAAGCATGACCGAATTTGTCGTATTGATTCCGGCGCGGCTGGATTCATCGCGCCTGCCCGGAAAAGCCTTGGCAGACATCCACGGCAAACCGATGGTCGTGCGCGTTGCCGAACAGGCGGAAAAAAGCAAAGCGGCACGCATCGTCGTTGCCACCGACCATCCCGACATTCAGACGGCCTGTCAGGCGCACGGCGTCGAAGTCGTCATGACTTCAAACCGGCACGAAAGCGGCACGACACGCCTTGCCGAAGCCGCCGCCGCGCTGAAGCTGCCGCAGCATCTGATTGTCGTCAACGTACAGGGCGACGAGCCGCTGATTGCCCCCGAACTCATCGACCGCACTGCCGAAGTCTTAGTGGAAAACAACGTACAAATGGCGACTGCGGCGCACGAATTGCACGATTTCGACGAATTTATGAATCCCAACGTCGTCAAAGTCGTCCTCGACAAAAACCGCAACGCCATCTACTTCAGCCGCGCCCCGATTCCCTATCCGCGCGATGCGATGCGTGCCGGAAAACGCGAAATGCCGTCTAAAACCGCCGTCCTGCGCCATATCGGCATCTACGCCTACCGCGCCGGCTTCCTGCAACGCTACGCCGAAATGAGCGTTTCGCCGTTGGAAACCGTCGAATCGCTGGAACAACTGCGCGTCCTGTGGCACGGCTACCCGATTGCTGTCGAAACCGCCAAAGAAGCCCCCGCCGCCGGTGTGGATACGCAGGAAGATTTGGACAGGGTCCGCGCCGTATTTCAGACTATATAAAATAGATTCAAAGGGAAAAGGATATGTCGCAATATTTTGAGAAATGGCAACACTTGAGCCGGGAAGAACAGAAAATCCTTGCCGAAGTATGGGGTCTCGTGCAAAACGATGATCAGGAGGTTCACTATGAAATGCTTAAATTGAATGCACCTGATGAAGCTAGCGGTGAATTTTGGTTCAGAATGGCAGAGATACTCAGCACTCTGCCGCCCAACCGTTCTCTGGATCTGCGAATGAATGGCGGACGGCTGACGACGGCCGTATCCATCCTATCGGTGATGATTGAGGATAATCCCGACATACCGCAGCTTTGGGCGCAGAAAATTACCGCGCTCAATTATTTGGCACACGGACACAAAGCCCGTGCCGACGGTTTGGCACAACAGCCCGACAAAGCGGCAGAAGCCAACGAGGAGGAATACCTGACCAAAGCCCTGTCGCAAAACCTGCTGTCAACATTGGATGCTGCACTTGCACGTTTTCCTGAAGACGCGTGGTTTCAGGAAATCAAACAGGATGCACAAAAGCATTTTGCTTGAGGACGTGGCGGTCAGGAATATTTCCATTCAGGAAGAAAAGAAGTGCCTGATTGGGTATAATCAGGGTAAATCTTATTTTATTTCAAAAGATTAATATTTGCTTTCTGTTTTTCCTTGACGGTGTCGGGAAAGTTGATTATAGTTACGGCTTCCTTAGGAGTAATGGCTGAGAGGCTGAAGGCACTTCCCTGCTAAGGAAGCATGTGGGGTCAACCTGCATCGAGGGTTCGAATCCCTCTTACTCCGCCACAGAATACAAACGCCCCGAAACGGGGCGTTATTTTTTGCGTAAAAACTGAACATGCATTAAGAATCATTGAATTATATTCATTTTGTTTTGTGTAATTTACGCCATAAATATAAGCCTGTAAAAACTTTTATCAATAAGTCATTATGATAATGTGTGGTAATTTTGAATGGCAACTTACCATAATGACTAAAGTTATTATTCCTAATACGGCGGATTGGGTTAAAAATGCAAAGTTGAAAGACGGGCTTGATAAATTTTCAGATGGGATAACTTCGTTTAAGGTATTTAGATATATGAATTATAATTATAAAACAATGAGATATATTTTGTAAAAGTGTTTGATTATGGTTATCAGCCATATTTTTTGCACCAAATATGACTTATGCTAAAAACTCTAATTATAAAGAACTAGATTATTGGAATCATATGTTAGAATTCCCCAACCGTTTGGATAAAGCGGTAATCTAAAGATAAAACTCTAGAAAGACACAATATGAACAAACTACTGATTACTTTAATGATGGCGGCAGGTTTGGCAGCTTGTTCGCAAGAAAGCAAACAAGAGGCGCAAGAGGCGGCTCCAGCCGTTGCTTCTGAAGTTCAGACCGAGGCATCTTCAGTTCAGGCGGCCGCACAGGAGGCTGCTCCGTCTGCAGAAGCGGCTTCAGCCGAAGCCAAACCTGAGGAGAAGGCGGAAGCCCCCACGGCGGAAGCTAAACCGGAAGCAAAAGCAGAAGCTTCCGTTGCTGTCGATGGTCAGAAAGTATTTGAAGCCAGCTGTAAAATGTGTCATGGCGGCACTATTCCCGGAGCACCTGCAGTGGGTAAAAAAGACGATTGGGCACCACGTATCGCAAAAGGCAAGGAAACCTTGCACAAACATGCAATCGAAGGTTTTAATGCGATGCCTGCCAAGGGCGGCAATGTCGGTTTGAGTGATGATGAAGTGAAGGCCGCAGTCGATTACATGGCCAATCAGTCTGGCGCAACATTCTGAATTGTTTACAATATCTACGATATTGTGATAAAGCCTGTTCGGATATTTGATGAAACCGGATTCCATGCAATATATGGAATCCGGTTTTTTTAATTTCAAACTAAGCTATTTAAGGGTGCGGCAGTCTATATGCATGGTTGCGCATTCAAGATTTTTTACGGCTGGTCAATCAGCCCAATACCTTTCTCCTTTTGCGGATTGCTCTGATGGTTTGTTTGGTATTGGTTTATAAAAACCGTCAGTTGGAAAACGGCCTGTTTCCGGTGAGAAGGTTACGGCAATCTGTCGCACAATCGGAGTGGTATGCCTATTCGCCTATCTGCGCGTCAGATGTTATACTTAAAAAGATTTATCGATTGTTTACCGGAGCCTCGCCGGTATTGGGAGTGTAAGAGAAATGAGTAGAATCCAACAGACTTTTGCCGCATTGGGTAATAAGAAGGCATTGATTCCTTATATTACGGTTGGAGACCCGGACATTGGGGCGACTTTGGCAATAATGCACAGTATGGTGGAAAATGGTGCGGATATTTTAGAGTTGGGTGTGCCTTTTTCTGACCCGATGGCAGATGGTCCGACTATTCAGCGTGCGGTAGGGCGGGCGTTGGCAAACGGGGTTTCGCTGCGTGATGTCTTGGATGTTGTCAGAAGGTTTCGTGAAACCGATACTCAAACGCCGGTTGTTTTGATGGGATATTTGAATCCCATACATAAGATGGGTTATCGGGAGTTTGCTCAGGAAGCCGCAAAGGCGGGTGTGGACGGCGTATTGACGGTGGATTCCCCTGTCGAAACCATCGATCCGCTCTATCGCGAGCTGAAGGATAACGGAGTCGACTGTATTTTCCTGATTGCGCCGACGACGACGGAAGACCGTATTAAAACCATTGCCGAGCTGGCAGGCGGATTTGTCTATTATGTTTCGCTCAAGGGCGTAACGGGCGCGGCAAGTTTGGATACGGATGAGGTTTCGCGTAAAATAGAGTATTTGCGTCAGTATATCGATATTCCCATCGGTGTCGGCTTCGGCATCGGCAATGCCGAAAGCGCGCGCAAAATCGGCCGGGTTGCCGATGCGGTCATTGTCGGCAGCCGGATTGTGAAAGAGATTGAAAACAATGCGGGTAACGAGGCTGCGGCCGTCGGTGCTTTGGTCAAAGAGTTGAAGGATGCCGTGCGCTGATTCTGTCGCGTATTCTAAATGTTTTAGGAGTTGTCCATGAGCTGGTTAGATAAAATCCTGCCACCCAAAATCAAGAATCGTGGTAAAGACGGTTCTTCCAATGTTCCCGAGGGTTTGTGGCACAAATGCCCGTCTTGTTCGGCAACCATCTATTCGACCGAGTTGCAGCAGAACAATCAGGTTTGCCCGAAATGCAACCACCACAACCCGTTATCGGCGCGCCAGCGTTTGAACCTGCTTTTGGATGAGGAAGGCAGGGAGGAAGTTGCGGGTAATGTCAAACCGACCGATCCTTTGAAATTTAAAGACAGTAAAAAATACCCCGACCGTTTGGGGGCGGCACGCAAGCTGACCGGGGAAGATGACGCGCTTGTGGTGATGAAGGGGATGATGAACGGCCTGCCCGTCGTCGTTGCCGCGTTTGAATTCCGCTTTATCGGCGGTTCGATGGGTTCGGTTGTGGGCGAGCGTTTCGTACAGGGTGTCCGCCGTGCGGTTGCCGATAATTGTCCGTTTGTCTGCGTGGCGGCTTCCGGCGGCGCGCGTATGCAGGAGGGCGTGAACTCGTTGATGCAGATGACGAAAACCAGTGCCGCACTGCACCTGTTGACGGAAAAACGCCTGCCGTTTATATCGGTATTGACTGATCCGACTATGGGCGGCGTATCTGCCAGCTTTGCATTTTTGGGCGATGTCGTGCTTGCCGAACCGAACGCGCTGATCGGTTTTGCCGGCCCGCGCGTGATTGAGCAGACGGTGCGCGAAACGCTGCCGGAAGGCTTCCAGCGTGCCGAGTTCCTGCTGGAAAAAGGCGCAATCGACCAGATTGTCGACCGCCGCGATATGAAGCGGCGCATCAGTGATTTGATTACGCTGTTGTGCCGTCAGGACAAAGTTTCCGCCGCTTGATGGCTGATGAATCGAATGCCGTCTGAAACCGATGTTTCAGACGGCATTTTTGTGTCTGGTTATTTGTCGTGCGGCTTCATTGATGGGGCATAGCGTCCGGCACGTTCTTTCAGGCGTTGTACCAAACCTTGCGTGTCGGCGGGTACGCCGCCTTCGCAAAATGCGGCATACAGTACGCCGCGTAATGCGTCGTTGCGCCCAAGTGTGCCGCCTATCGGTTTCCATTCGGCGTTTCGGGGCTGTATCCAGCGGCGGTTGACCGTGTCCCCGTAGCCGAACACTTTGTAGGAGGAAAGTTTGCCGTTGCCGAACCCGATGGAGGAACGGGCGCAGAATATGCCTTCGGCAGTCAGGTTGTCGTAGCCTTTGTCGGAACGGATATTGAGAATGTAGCGGATGCTGCCGTCGGGCGCGGGCATGATTTGCAGGCTGTCGAGCAGGATTTTCGGCTGTTTGCCGTAATTTTCATCCACATAAATGTCAAACCAGCCGTCCGAGTGCGCATCGGGCAGCAGCGGCAGTTCGGCGGTATGTTCTTTAAATTCGCGGGCGGCGGCTTCTTCTGGCGTTTCGCGGTAGCGGGTGTTGATCGGCGTGTCTTTTTGGCTGAAGCCGGTGGCAAGGGATGTGCCGGCGGCGAAGGCAAGCAGCAGGAGGGCGGTGCGGCGCATAAATCTCTCCAGATTGAAAACGGCTTTATTTTATGGTTTGGCGGGAAGGGCTGCAAGCAATCGGGGTATAATCTGACCTGATTTTCATTTTAAAGCGGTGTCGAACCATGAACAGCGAAATTTTAGACGTAACCGGATTGAAATGCCCCCTGCCGATTTTGCGGGCGAAAAAGGCTTTGGCGCAAATGCGGCAGGGCGACGTGTTGACCGTTCTGGCAACCGACGGCGGCGCGCCGGGGGATTTTGAGGCTTTTTGCCGCCAAACCGGTCATGTGCTGTTGGATTCTTCCGAACAGGACGGCGTGTTCACGCTGGTTGTCGAACACAAATAAATGCCGTCTGAAATGCGGATGTCCCGATTGATGTTATTGCTGTCGGCATTTGTGCTTGCTGCGTGTAATGCCCAAAACCGGCAATCCGGTGTACGGCATCAGGATTTCGCACGCGTAGCCGTCGATTTGTTTCGGAGTGCCTGCGTCCTGACTCAAGGCAGTTTCGAACCAGTTTCCAAGTTTGCCGCTGTCGGACATTTTGTCCCTGTCGGAAAGGAAGACCTGTCCCGTCTGCCGCCCGTTGTCGCAGAACCCGATGTACAGGTGTTGTGGACGCTTGAACGCGATGGCGGCATTTATTATTTGAGCCTGACGCGCGACAGTTGCAGTGTGAAAGCCGAGCGGGCAGACAGTGCCGCGCTGTTGGAACATTTTGACGGACTTGTCCGACAGCCGCCGAAAAATGCCAATATAGAATTGAGGGCGCAACAGGCAGTGCAGACACCGTTTGAAATCCGTCAAGTCAGCTATGCCTGGCGGTCAACGGGCAGCTCCGAAGAAACCGTATTGACCGCGCAGACTGCCGACTCTCCCGATTTGCCCGTACAGGTCGTGCTGAACCTGACGCACCGTTCCTACAACGGAACACCTTTAGTCCTTCCCTGACTTCAGACGGCATAAAGTCGGCATGCCGTCTGGAAACCAAAAATCTAAAAAGGAACAACCATGCAAACCCTGACCATTATCCGCCCCGACGATATGCACCTGCACCTGCGCGACGGCGACGCGCTCAAAGCCGTTGCACCCTATACCGCCCGTCAGATGGGGCGTGCCGTCATCATGCCCAACCTCAAACCGCCCGTCGTCAGTGTAGCCGATGCGCTTGCCTACAAAGCGCGCATTATGGCGGCGTTGCCCGAAGGCAGCGCGTTTGAGCCGCTGATGACGCTTTATTTGACTGATAACGCCACGCCCGAACTCGTGCGCGAAGCCAAAGCTGCCGGCATCGTCGCCTTCAAACTCTACCCCGCAGGCGCGACCACCAATTCTGATTCCGGCGTAACCGACTTGTTCAAGCTCATCCCCGTGTTGGAAGAAATGGCAAAACAGGGCATCCTGTTCCTCGTTCACGGCGAAGTAACCGACCCCGAAATCGACATTTTCGACCGCGAAGCCGCCTTTATCGAGCGCGTGATGAAGCCCGTTTTGGCGCAAGTGCCGAATCTTAAAGTCGTGTTCGAACACATCACCACCGCCGAAGCCGCCCGCCTTGTTTTGGAAGCGGGCGACAACGTTGCCGCCTCCGTGACCCCGCAACACCTCCTGCTCAACCGCAACGACCTCTTGGTCGGCGGCGTGCGCCCCCATCATTTCTGCCTGCCCGTACTCAAACGCGAAACCCACCGTCAGGCATTGGTTGCCGCCGTTACCGGCGAGAAGGCGCATAAATTCTTCCTCGGCACAGATTCCGCGCCGCACGCCAAGTCCGCCAAAGAAAACGCCTGCGGCTGCGCCGGTATGTTCAGCGCGATGACCGCCATCGAGCTTTACGCCGAAGTGTTTGAAAAAGCAGGCGCGTTGGACAAACTCGAAGCCTTCGCCTCAAAAAACGGCGCAAGGTTCTACGGCATTCCCGAAAATACCGACACGATTACCCTCGTCAAACAAAGCCAAACCGTCCCCGCAAGTGTTCCCTACGGCGATGGCGAACTTGTCCCGATGCGCGCGGGCGGCGAAATCGGCTGGACGGTGCAGTTTTGAAAAAATTGGAGATATAAAATGAGCTATTTAAATTTAGATGATGATATGTATTTGGTTTATGATTTTAAGCAAGATATGACAAACAGAAGAACGAAGGAATATATTGAAAATACAAGATTACTGTCATTGAATGACGAAAGTATCTTTGGCATCAAAAAAGACAAAGGATTGTTTGCGTCGGATGAATGGTGGGCTAATATTGATTCCGGACAGATTATCACCAGAAGCGTTTCCGGAGTAATATCGTCAATATATGAGGCAGGAATGGAAAGAAGAAACATACCGAATAGTTTTAGTTTTATAGATGGTGAAGGCATCGTAAGGAATGAAAGTATGTATATGATGAATAAATCCGACAGACATTTATTTTGTGAAGGGAAAAAAATTGCTATTTTTTACGCGTATGACGAATTAAAAATATCAAAACAAAAAAAAGGAGACGTAATTGATTTGGAAAACAACTATGTTGAGCAAGTCATTGAAATGGCAATTTCAAAATAATCAGATGCCGCCGGCGCCCAAGCCTACCAACTGGCCGATGGCGTCGGCAAAGTGGCCGATGCCGTCAAAAACCAAATCGGCCAACATTGATTGAACGGTCAAGCAAAATGCCGTCTGAAGGGCTTTCAGACGGCATTTGTGTATTTCTGATTTTAATCCGACATATCAACGGCGTTTGGGTTCGTCGGGGCGGATTTGGGCGGCGAGTTTGTCGAGGATGCCGTTGACGAATTTGTGCCCGTCCGTGCCGCCGAAGGTTTTGGTAACTTCGATGGCTTCGTTGATAATGACGGGGTAGGGTGTTTCGGGCATGGCGGACAGCTCGTGGCAGGCGGTCAGCAGGACGGCGCGTTCGATGGGGTTGAGGTCTTTTTCATCGCGGTCGAGCAGGGGGCGGATTTGTCGGATGTACTCTGCCGCATTGGTTTGCGTGCCGAAGAAAAGTTTGTTGAACAATTCTTCGTCCGCTTTGGCAAAGTCGGGCATTTCGCGGATGTTTTTAGCAATCTCGAGTGCTGCGGTGCGGTTGATAAGGGATTGGTAAACGGCTTGTACGGCAAGCTCGCGGGAACGGCGGCGGGCTGTTTTCATGATTTTTCCTTGAAACGGTTGGGCGGCACGGTATGCCGTCTGAAACGGAAAGGGCGCATCGGTGTACGCCCTGTTTGTTATTCTTCGTCTTCAAACTGTTCTTCGAGCAGCAGGTTGACGAGGTTGGCGCATTCGACGGCAACTTTGGCGGCATCCGAGGCTTTTTCTTCAATCCGTTCGATTGCCTGCGCGTCGTTTTCGGTGGTCAGGACGGCATTGGCAATCGGGATGTTGTAGTCGAGGGCGACGCGGCTGACCCCTGCTCCGGATTCGTTGGAAACCAGCTCGAAATGGTAGGTTTCGCCACGGATGACGACGCCGATGGCAATCAGTGCGTCAAACTTTTCGGAAGAGGCAAGGTTCATCAGCGCGATGGGGATTTCAAGTGCGCCGGGTACGGTGGCGACGGTAATGTTTTCGTCTGCCACGCCCAATTCTTGGAGGGTGTGGCAGCAGACTTTGAGCATTTCACTGCCGATTTCGTTGGTGAAACGTGCCTGTACGATGCCGATGCGGAGGTGTTTGCCGTCGAGGTTGGGGGCGATGGTGTTCATTGGGTTTCCTTTGGTATTCGGAGGTTTCGGAATGCCGTCTGAAGGGTCAGTCCTTAGGTTGCCAGTCGGCGACGGTTTGGAATGTGCCGTCTTCTGCCAATTCCCACGCGCTGCCTTCGGGTTGGGAAAGCAGTGCGGCGGTTTCAGGGTTGGTTTTGGTGATGTCGGCGAGGCTGACGATGCTGAAGTTGTCGGGGTCGTCGGTGTATTCGTCGGTTTCGTCGCCGCTGAAGAAACGCCAGCCGCTGTCGTTTTCAAAAACGGGGGCTTCGCGGTAGAGGAAGCCGACAGGCCGGTTTTGTTTGGCGACGGTGTTGGTGGCGATACAGCGGTCGAGTGCCGAGGAAAGTGCTTGTGCAAATGCGTTCATAATGTGAATGCGCCGGGAGAAATGGGCGGATTTTACCACGATTCTTGCGTTGTCGGCAGACGGCGGCGGTTTGGTGGTACAATGTGCGCCGTTTGCAGCCTTAAGGTGTTTCTGTATTTTTGGAGTATGGAAACGCATTCGGGCTGTTTTTTGCGGAAGACGGTAATGAAAGACGATGTTTTGAAACAGCAGGCACACGCGGCGATACAGAAGAGACTGGGCTACGCGTTCCGCGATATTTCGCTTTTGCGGCAGGCTTTGACGCACAGGAGCCATCATGCGAAACACAACGAACGGTTCGAGTTTGTCGGTGATTCGATTTTGAATTATACGGTGGCGCGGATGCTGTTTGACGCGTTTCCGAAGTTGACCGAGGGCGAGTTGTCGCGGTTGCGGGCAAGCTTGGTCAATGAGGGCGTGCTGGCGGAAATGGCGGCGGAAATGAATGTCGGCGACGGCCTGTACTTGGGGGCGGGCGAGTTGAAGAGCGGCGGCTTCAGACGGCCTTCGATACTGGCGGACGCGATGGAGGCGATGTTTGCGGCGGTCAGCTTCGATGCCGATTTCAACACGGCGGAAAAGGTGGTGCGCCATTTGTTTGCAGAACGCGTCCGGCGAGCCGATTTCCAAAATCAGGCAAAAGACGGCAAAACTGCTTTGCAGGAGGCGTTGCAGGCGCGCCGCTTTGCTTTGCCGAAATACCGTATCGAAGAGCAAATCGGTTATGCCAACGACAGTATGTTTGTGGTTTCCTGCGATTTGGGCGAACTGGGTTTCGTGTGCCGTGCCAAAGGGACGAGCCGCAAGGCGGCGGAACAGGAAGCGGCGAAAGAGGCTTTGAAATGGCTGGAAGAGAAGCTGCCGCTGAAGAAGAAAAAGAAATGAGGCGGCGCGTGAATATGCTGTCTGAAATGTGGATATGAAAGCGAATATGGATATTGAAACCTTCCTTGCAGGGGAACGCGCCGCCGGCGGATACCGTTGCGGCTTCGTAGCGATTGTCGGCCGTCCGAACGTGGGCAAATCAACGCTGATGAACCATCTGATCGGTCAGAAAATCAGCATCACCAGCAAAAAGGCGCAGACGACGCGCAACCGCGTAACGGGGATTTATACCGACGATACCGCGCAGTTCGTGTTCGTCGATACGCCGGGCTTTCAAACCGACCACCGCAACGCGCTCAACGACAGGCTGAATCAAAACGTTACCGAGGCACTCGGCGGCGTGGATGTGGTGGTTTTCGTCGTGGAAGCGATGCGTTTTACCGATGCCGACCGTGTCGTGTTGAAACAATTGCCCAAGCACACGCCGGTCATTTTAGTGGTCAACAAAATCGACAAGGACAAGGCGAAAGACCGTTACGCGCTGGAGGCGTTTGTTACTCAAGTGCGCGCCGAATTTGAATTTGCGGCGGCGGAGGCAGTCAGCGCGAAACACGGTTTGCGGATTGCCAACCTGTTGGAGCTGATTAAGCCGTATCTGCCCGAAAGCGTGCCGATGTATCCCGAAGATATGGTTACGGACAAATCGGCGCGTTTTTTGGCGATGGAAATCGTGCGTGAAAAATTGTTCCGCTATTTGGGCGAGGAATTGCCTTATGCGATGAATGTCGAAGTGGAGCAGTTTGAAGAGGAAGACGGTTTGAACCGCATCTATATCGCGGTTTTGGTCGATAAGGAAAGCCAAAAGGCGATTTTGATCGGTAAAGGCGGAGAACGTTTGAAGAAAATTTCCACCGAAGCGCGGTTGGATATGGAGAAACTGTTTGATACCAAAGTATTTTTGAAGGTATGGGTTAAAGTCAAATCCGGTTGGGCGGACGACATCCGCTTCCTGCGCGAGCTGGGTTTGTAGTTTTTCTTGCTGAACTTTACGCAAAAATGCCGTCTGAACAGGTTTCAGACGGCATTTTGTTTGGCCGTTCAACGGATGGCGTTGCGCCCCATTTGGCGGCATCGTCGTTGATAACGTGTGTTTTGGGATGGGACGGCGAGCCTCGGTTGGGCGCGCTTAAGGCGGCGGAGGTTTTGAACCATCTGCATGGCGGGCAGGATGAGGGTTTCGTGGTAACGGGCTTCGTCGCGGGGGGGGGCAGGTTGCCGTTGATGTAGAGGCGGGTGTCGTCTTTTCAGCGGAAGGTTTCGGGCGCAACGGCAACAATGCCGCCTACACCGCTTCAGACGGCATACAAGCCCAGAGCGGCGCACATTATCCCGCCTTGCCCTCGAAAGAGGGCGTAGAAGCTGCGAAAAATATTGGAAAATACCGTCTGAAGTATGTTCAGACGGCATTTGCGTATTGGGACGGGTTCGGCCGGTTACGGAAAATATCTGTTTTGACGGCGTGTCCGGCCGGAAATCAAAACGGCGGCGGCAAGTCCTTCCTGTCCATATGGTCGCGCGGGATTTCATCGACGGCAGTGTGCAGGGTGTCGCTGCCGTCGCGCCTCCGTCCCAAACGTCGGCAGATGGCGGTAACACGCGCGTATCAGGCGCACCAAATCTCCGGTCGGCAAAGCGGTAGGCATACCGCCTCCGAAATAGACGGCACGGATTTTGCCGCTTCCTTGACGGATTTCGGCTGCCTGTTCCGGCTCCGCAATGATTTTGTCGGTGCAAATCCGGCTGTAGCCGCCTTTCCAAGCATTGCGGCAGAAGCCGCAGAATACGCGGTGGTTGGCGCAAAACGGAATATGCGGATAAGCTGAAGCAGCTTCCCGCAAAACCGTTTCCGCCTGTTCCGGCCAAAGCTGCTGCCAATGCACGGAGGGCACGGGCAATCCGCCCCATATCGGCATCAACGTCCGGCGTTCGGGAAAAATATCCGGTACGGCTTGGCTGACGTTCAGCTTCATCCCTAGATTAATTTCTAATTCATATTGATTGAGTGAAAATTTTATTTTCAAATAAACATTACGTTTGACGGGATGGGGGCGGATACGGTTGTCAATCGGGTGGTCAATCCGGAATAGGAAATACAAAGCCGCCGTTATTTCTGTCCATACAAGGACAGGAATAAGGCAAATCGCACTTCCCATATATTCCGTATTTTGATGTCTTGTTGATAAAAACAATCAGGCCTGATCATGATCAGCCTTCTGAAAGATGTTTTGCCTATAATGGGATTTTGTTGTCCTTCAGATTTTCTTAAAATGCAGTTTGAAGGTGCTTTCCTTATCGGTTTCAATAAAATATTATCAGTTGTCGGTGCTTCAATATTGCACCAATAGATTTCACCCGTCCCAAACCGCCTGTTCAAAAATGCAATAAAAATGAAGGAGTACCTTATGCGCAAACTGCAAAACACGCTGTATATCACCACGCAAGGCAGCTATCTGCATAAGGAGCGGGAAACGCTGGTGGTGGAGCAGGAACGTAAGAAGGTGGCGCAATTGCCGGTGCATTCCATCGGGCATATTTTCTGTTTCGGCAACGTGCTGGTGTCGCCGTTTTTGCTGGGGTTTTGCGGCGAGAATAATGTGAATCTGGCGTTTTTTACCGAAAACGGACGTTTCTTGGGGCGGTTGCAGGGGCGGCAAAGCGGCAATGTGCTGCTGCGTCGGGCGCAGTATCGGATGTCGGAACAAAATCCCGTGCCGATTGCGCGCAATATCATCGCGGCGAAGATTCAGGCAGGCAAACGGGTGCTTCAGCGGCAGATTCGCAACCACGGCGGCAATGCGGACATTCAGACGGCGGTTGCCGCGCTGAATTTCTCTTTGCAGCAGTTGAAACGGGCAGACAGTTTGGATTTGATACGCGGGATTGAAGGAGATGCGGCGGCGCGTTATTTCGGCGTGTTCGGGCAGTTGGTTAAGGCAGAAAGCGGGTTTGCTTTTGACGGAAGAAACCGTCGCCCGCCAAGAGACAGTGTCAATGCGCTGCTTTCTTTTCTATACAGTATTTTGGGCAAGGACATCAGCGGCGCGCTGCAAGGCGTGGGGCTGGATCCGCAGGTGGGTTTTCTGCACGCCGACCGGCCCGGGCGCGACAGCCTTGCACAGGATATTTTGGAAGAGTTCCGCGCGTGGTGGGCGGACAGGCTGGTACTGTCGCTGATTAACCGCGGGCAAATCAAGCCGCAGGATTTTATTGTCGAGGCAGGCGGGGCGGTGAGCTTAAAAGCCGATGCGCGCAAACTTTTGTTCCAGTCTTTGCAGGCGAAAAAGCAGGAAAAAATCACCCATCCGTTTTTGGGCGAAGAAGTGGAAATCGGTTTGCTGCCTTATATTCAAGCCATGCTTTTGGCGCGGCATCTGCGCGGAGATTTGGCGGCATATCCGCCGTTTTTGATGAGGTAGCCGGGTATGCCGTCTGAACGCAACCGGCTTCAGACGGCATGGAGAGGCAAGAAAATGCTGATGTTGATAACTTATGATATTTCGCTGGAAAATGCCGAAGGGCAGGCAAGGCTGCAGCGCGTAGCGAAACTGTGCCAAGACTACGGCGTGCGCGTGCAGTATTCCGTGTTCGAATGCGACATCGCACCCGACCAATGGGTAGTTTTAAAAGACAAACTTTTAAAAACCTACAACCCCGAAACAGACAGCCTGCGCTTTTACCACCTGGGCAGCAAATGGCGGCGCAAAGTGGAGCATCACGGCGCAAAACCGGCGGTCGATATATTTAAGGACACGCTGATTGTGTGAATCGCCAACCTGTTGTTCCCATAAAAATGCGGCAGGGTTGGCGAATCTGGGTTGTTCTTTAACAATCAGGATATTGCAAATGTGAATATGGCGGATAAGGCTGTGCTATACTCATGTTTGTGCTTTTTTCGGGAGTTTGGCGAAGTCGGGGCTGCGAAGCCTGATGTAGTAAGGCTTTCGGAAGAGGCTTCAGCCGCCTCTAGGCGGCTGTGTGTTGAAACTTATAAAAATAACAGATTCATCAGAAAAATAAATTCAGCCGCCTCTAGGCGGCTGTGTGTTGAAACACACGGTAAATAAAGTCAAGCGTTCAAAATGGTTCAGCCGCCTCTAGGCGGCTGTGTGTTGAAACATCGTTATGATAGAGATTTTATAGAAATCCAATTTTCAGCCGCCTTCAGGCGGCTGTGTGTTGAAACTATGTCGGTATTTTCCGACAATCCTAGCCTGTCAGTCAGCCGCCTTCAGGCGGCTGTGTGTTGAAACTGTCAGCAGGTAATTGACGAGGCGTGTCATGATGCTCAGCCGCCTTCAGGCGGCTGTGTGTTGAAACCATCGTTTTAATATAGATAGGATTCAAAGCGGAAATCAGCCGCCTTCAGGCGGCTGTGTGTTGAAACTGTACGGATTCAATAACGGGACTGAAGCAGGAATTCAGCCGCCTTCAGGCGGCTGTGTGTTGAAACTTTGTCGGTAAGAAGTATTCGGTGGACGAAGAACTCAGCCGCCTTCAGGCGGCTGTGTGTTGAAACTTGCTATTTCGGTATTTGATAGCCCTTTATTTTTTCAGCCGCCTTCAGGCGGCTGTGTGTTGAAACAAATCGGGATCGGGTTCAGGATTGGGACGCGTGCTCAGCCGCCTTCAGGCGGCTGTGTGTTGAAACTGAATAATTTTTCGGGATTTGTAGGAAGCAAGTTTCAGCCGCCTTCAGGCGGTTGTGTGTTGAAACGGCGCGGACGATATCCGCTTCCTGCGCGAACTGGGTTTGTAAACCCTTAAAGGACAATCCGATTTCCCTACGGCTTCAAACTCTGTCGGGGTTGAAGCAAAAATGCCGTCTGAACAGGTTTCAGACGGCATTTTGTTTTAATCGGGAATATCTTTGTTAAAAAACGGGTTGATATTATCTGCACATATTAATATAATGATAATTATTATTAATCAAATAGGGGAAAAGTAGGGATGCGTAAACTGAATTATTTCAGCATTGCCTTGCTGCCGTTGATGCTGGCAGCCTGTGGCGGTAATTTCGGCGTGCAGCCTGTTGCCAAACCAACGCCGACCGCGCAAACCCCGTCAGATTCCAAACCGTCCAAACCTGAGGACGTTCCCACTCCGCCCCCTGCCAAACCTTCTATAGAAACCACGCCGGTCAATCAACCCGCCGTCGGTGCGGCAATGCGGCTGCCAAGGCGGAATATCGCTTCCTATAAAAAAGACGGTACGGAAATTCCCGACAAGCATCAGGCAGAGGAGTATCTGCCGCTCAAAGAGAAGGATATCCTGTTTTTAGACAGTACGCCACAAGAACAGGCCGACAAACTTAAAAAGGAAATCAACGGACGGTATCCTAATGCACAAATCTACACGTCCGATTCAAAAGATGCTGTGTATCAATATAAATATGTCCGGGCTGGATATGTTTATACTAAATATGGAACAGACGAAATCGAACAGAACTCAGGTGGTAAACAGTTTACCCACCGCTTAGGTTATGACGGTTTTGTATATTATTCCGGAGAACATCCTTCCCAATCTTTACCGAGCGCGGGAACGGTGCAATATTCCGGTAACTGGCAATATATGACCGATGCCAAACGTCATCGGACAGGTCAGGCGGTTTCCAGTGTGGATTTGGGTTATACCACATATTATGGTAATGAAATTGGGGCAGCTTCTTATGAGGCTAGGGATGCCGATAGCCGGGAAAAGCATCCTGCCGAATATACGGTTGATTTCGACAAAAAAACCCTAGAGGGCAAGTTGATTAAAAACCAATATGTCAAACCCAATGAGCAGAAAAAACCACTGACCATTTACGACATTACTGCAACATTGGACGGCAACCGCTTTACCGGCAGTGCCAAAGTTAACACCGAGTTGAAGACGAGCCACGCTGATAAAGAATATTTGTTTTTCCATACCGATGCCAATCAGCGGCTTGAGGGCGGTTTTTTCGGCGATAAGGGGGAAGAGCTTGCCGGACGGTTTATCAGTAACGACAACAGCGTATTCGGCGTATTCGCAGGCAAACAAAAAACAAACGCATCAGGCACAAATCCTGCTATGCCGTCTAGAAAACACACCAAAATCTTGGATTCTCTAAAAATTTCCGTTGATGAGGCAAGTGATAACAATCCCCGCCCGTTTGCCATTTCCTCTATGCCCGATCTTGGTCATCCCGACAAACTTCTTGTCGAAGGGCGTGAAATTCCTTTGGTAAACCAAGAACAAATCATCGATCTTGCCGACGGCAGGAAAATGACCGTCAGTGCTTGTTGCGATTTTCTGACCTATGTGAAACTCGGACGGATAAAAACCGACCGCCCGGCAAGTAAACCAAAGGCGGAAGATAAAGGG
Source organism: Neisseria benedictiae (assembly GCF_958267435.1). Classification (NCBI taxonomy): domain Bacteria; kingdom Pseudomonadati; phylum Pseudomonadota; class Betaproteobacteria; order Neisseriales; family Neisseriaceae; genus Neisseria; species Neisseria benedictiae. The sequence continues at coordinate 3,875 of NZ_CATQFV010000027.1, read as the reverse complement.
AAGGATGAAGAGGGTGCAGGCGTTGATAACGGCGAAGAAGGCACGGAAGATGAAGCCGCAGAAGGCAGCGAAGGAGGCGAAGACGAAATCGGCGATGAAGGAGGAGGTGCGGAAGACGAAGCCGCAGAAAACGAAGGCGGCGAAGAAGATGAAGCTGAAGAACCTGAAGAACCCGAAGAAGAATCGCCGGAAGAAGGCGGCGGTGGCGGTTCAGACGGCATCTCGCCCGCTCCGGAAGCCCCTAAAGGCAGGGACATCGACCTTTTCCTGAAAGGTATCCGCACGGCGGAAGCCGACATTCCAAAAACCGGAACGGCGCATTATACCGGCACTTGGGAAGCGCGTATCAGCAAACCCATTCAATGGGACAATCAGGCGGATAAAACCGCAAAAGCAGAGTTTAATGTTGATTTCGGCGAGAAATCGATTTCCGGAACGCTGACGGAGAAAAACGGTGTACAACCTGCTTTCCATATTGAAAACGGCAAGATTGAGGGCAACGGTTTCTACGCGACAGCGCGCACTCGGGATAACGGCATCAATCTTTCGGGAACTGGTTCGACTAATCCCAAAACCTTCCAAGCTAATGATCTTCGTGTAGAAGGAGGATTTTACGGCCCGCAGGCGGAGGAATTAGGCGGTACTATTTTCAATAAGGATGGGAAATCTCTTGATATAACTGAAGATACTGAAAATGAAGCTGAAGTTGAAAATGAAGCTGAAGCTGGTGTTGGCGAACAGTTAGAACCTGAAGTTAAACCCCAATTCGGCGTGGTATTCGGTGCGAAGAAAGATAATAAAGAGGTGGAAAAATGAATAAGAAACACGGTTTTCCGCTGACTTTGACCGCCTTGGCCATTGCAACCGCTTTTCCGGCTTATGCTGCCCAAGCGGGGGGGGCGACACCTGATGCCGCGCAGACCCAATCCTTGAAAGAGGTTACCGTCCGTGCCGCCAAAGTGGGACGGCGATCGAAAGAAGTAACCGGTTTGGGCAAAATCGTCAAAACGTCGGAAACGTTGAACAAAGAACAGGTACTCGGTATCCGCGACCTGACGCGCTACGATCCGGGCGTGGCGGTTGTCGAACAGGGCAACGGCGCGAGCGGCGGCTACTCGATACGCGGCGTGGATAAAAACCGTGTGGCGGTTTCGGTTGACGGCGTTGCCCAAATACAGGCGTTTACCGTGCAGGGATCGTTGAGTGGATACGGCGGACGCGGCGGCAGCGGTGCAATCAACGAAATCGAATATGAAAACATCAGCACGGTGGAAATCGACAAAGGTGCCGGTTCGTCCGATCACGGCAGCGGCGCACTCGGCGGCGCGGTCGCTTTCCGCACCAAAGAAGCGGCAGACCTGATTTCAGACGGCAAAAGCTGGGGGATACAGGCAAAAACCGCCTACGGCAGTAAAAACCGCCAATTTATGAAGTCGCTCGGCGCGGGTTTCAGTAAAGACGGTTGGGAAGGGCTGCTAATCCGAACCGAACGCCAAGGGCGGGAAACGCGCCCGCACGGCGATATTGCGGACGGGGTGGAATACGGCATAGACCATTTGGACGCATTCCGCCAGACATACGATATTCAGAAGCAGAATAAAAAGGCGGAATATTTCTTAGCGGAGGGCGAGCGTGAGCCCAAGCCCGTGGCAAAATTGGCAGGCAACGGAAACTATTTGAACAACCAGCTCAACCGCTGGGTAAAAGAACGTATTGAAAAAAATCAGCCTTTAAGTGCTGAAGAAGAAGCGATGGTGCGGGAGGCGCAGGCGCGCCACGAAAACCTGTCCGCCCAATCGTACACGGGCGGCGGCAGGATATTGCCCGATCCGATGGATTACCGCAGCGGCTCTTGGCTTGCCAAGCTGGGCTACCGCTTCGGCGGCAGGCATTATGTCGGCGGCGTGTTTGAGGATACCAAACAGCGTTACGACATCCGCGATATGACGGAAAAACAGTATTACGGTACGGACGAGGCGAAAAAGTTTAGCGACAAGAGCGGGGTGTATGACGGCAACGATTTCCGCGACGGTTTGTATTTTAGGCCGAATATAGAAGAGTGGAAGGGCGATACAAATTTGGTCAAGGGCATAGGTTTGAAATATTCCCGCACCAAATTTATTGACGAACATCACCGCCGCCGCCGTATGGGTTTGCTGTACCGTTATGAAAATGAGAAATACTCGGACAACTGGGCGGACAAGGCGGTGTTGTCGTTTGACAAACAGGGCGTGGCAACCGACAACAACACGCTGAAGCTGAATTGCGCCGTGTATCCTGCTGTGGACAAATCCTGCCGCGCGTCGGCAGACAAGCCGTATTCCTACGACAGCAGCGACCGTTTCCACTACCGCGAACAGCACAATGTTTTGAATGCCTCGTTTGAGAAGTCGCTGAAAAACAAATGGACGAAACACCATCTGACTTTGGGCTTCGGTTACGATGCTTCCAAAGCAGTTTCCCGCCCAGAACAGCTTTCCCACAATGCGGCAAGGATTTCGGAATCCACGGGATTCGATGATAACAATCAAGATAAGTATCTTTTGGGTAAGCCCGAAGTCGTCGAAGGGTCGGTCTGCGGCTACATCGAAACCTTGCGTTCCCGCAAATGCGTGCCAAGAAAAATCAACGGCAGCAATATCCACATTTCTTTGAACGACCGTTTTTCAATCGGCAAATATTTTGATTTCAGCTTGGGCGGCAGGTACGACCGGCAAAACTTCACCACGTCGGAAGAACTCGTCCGCAGCGGGCGGTATGTTGACCGTTCGTGGAACAGCGGCATCGTGTTCAAACCGAACCGGCATTTTTCTTTGTCTTACCGCGCCTCCAGCGGCTTCAGAACGCCCTCATTCCAAGAACTTTTCGGGATAGACATTTATCACGATTATCCGAAAGGCTGGCAGCGTCCCGCCCTGAAATCGGAAAAGGCAGCCAACCGAGAAATCGGTTTGCAGTGGAAGGGCGATTTCGGCTTTTTGGAAATCAGCAGCTTCCGCAACCGCTATACCGATATGATTGCCGTTGCCGATCAAAAAACCAAATTGCCGGATTCAACAGGACGATTGACAGAGATTGATATACGCGATTATTACAATGCCCAAAATATGTCGCTCCAAGGCATCAACATCTTGGGAAAAATCGACTGGAACGGCGTATACGGCAAACTGCCCGAAGGTTTGTACACGACTTTGGCGTACAACCGCATCAAACCGAAATCGGTATCCAACCGGCCGGACTTGTCTCTCCGCAGCTATGCTTTGGATGCGGTACAGCCGTCGCGTTATGTTTTGGGGTTCGGATACGACCAGCCTGAGGGGAAATGGGGGGCAAACATTATGCTGACCTATTCCAAAGGGAAAAACCCTGACGAGCTTGCTTATCTGGCAGGCGATCAAAAACGATATTCGGCAGGAAGGGTTACGTCTTCTTGGAAAACGGCAGATGTTTCCGCTTATCTGAATCTGAAAAAACGGCTGACCTTGAGGGCGGCTATCTACAATATCGGCAACTACCGCTACGTTACTTGGGAATCCTTGCGCCAGACTGCGGAAAGCACGGCAAACCGACGCAGCGAAGACAGTAACTATGGAAGGTATGCCGCACCGGGCAGGAACTTCAGCCTCGCGCTCGAAATGAAGTTTTAAAGGAAATGCCGTCTGAAAGCTTGATCTGCACCCCAAAAGTCGGACTAAACCGCCAACTGATTAAGGTGCAGGTTTTTTTGATTCAATATAAACAAGATTTCCGCCGTCATTCCCGCGCAGGCGGGAATCCAGACATTCAATGCTAAGGCAATTTATCGGAAAAAACAGAAACCGCTCCGCCGTCATTCCCGCGCAGGCGGGAATCTAGGTCTGTCGGTGCGGAAACTT